>OMWF01000124.1 GCA_900314665.1 uncultured Actinomycetes bacterium | reverse complement strand
TTTGAGGAGGGCGGCGACCTGGGCGACGAGCAGATGCGCGAGATGGTGGCCGAGCTGCTGGCCCTCCCCGTGGACGACGAGGGCGCCGCCGAGCCTATCAACCCCGAGATGGCGCCCCCGCGCGACGACCGCGCGGTCTAAGTGCAGGCCGGACGGGCTGCCGCGCTTGCCCGGCGTCCCGCTCAGCCCTGGGGCAGGGATCGGGCTGCCGCCTCCTGGACGCGCTCGCTCACCACGAGGTTCACGGTGCGGGGCAGGGCGCGGGCCCTGAAGGGGGTGAGGATGCCGGTGGGCTCGCCGTCATATTGGATGGTGAGCGGCGGATCGGCAGCCACCCGCACCTCGCGCGCCTTGTAGATGCTCGCCACGTCGCTGCGCTTGAGCAGCTCGCCCTCGCGTCCCATGAAGGCGGCGATGACCACCGGCAGCAGCATCACGGTCTGTCGGGCCTTGATGACGACCACCTCAAAGAGACCGTCGCGGGGGTCGTTGTCGGGCGTGATGGAGAGCTGCCCAGAGATTTTGCCAAAGTTGACGAGAAGCACGCAGGTGCCCTCGCACTCCTCGACCCTACCGTCGAGTTCAAGGGTGATGCGGCTCACCTTGAGGGACGGGGTGGTGAGCGCTGCCGCCAGGTAGGCGGCTGGCCCGAGGACGCCTTTCAGAGATGCCGCCTGCTCCATGATGGCGGCGTCAAAGCCGGCGCCGGCGATGATGTCGAAGCCGGTCCTCCAAGGCCGTCCCTGCTCGTCGGGCTTGTTCTCCAGCTCCAGCTCGCCCAGGTCGTAGGAGAGGGTGCGGCGCTCGCGGACCATCTTGGCCAGGGCCACGGACTCGGTGGGATTCTCCAAGTTGACGGAGAGCAGGTTGCTCGTGCCGGCGGGGAAGTGGAGGATGGGCACGCCCGTCTCACGCATGGCGTACAGGGCGGAGCTGGCGGTCCCGTCGCCGCCCGACACCACCACTGCGTCGTACTGGCCGGCATCGTCGAGCAGAGACTCGACCCGGATGCTGCCGTCCGTGACACGCATCACGGCCTCGTCGCCGTTTTGCAGCAGGGCCCGCTCAAACTCAAAGATGGCGTTGGAGCGGTTGCCGGCTGCCTGGTTGTGAATGATGAGAAAGCGCATCGCGGCTCCTGCCATCGGGCGTGGTGTGTAAGATGTCTGTACTATAAACCACGGACCCTCGCGCAGCGGCAACCGCAGCACGGTTGAAGCCAAGGTGACAAACACTGGCGCTGCGACGGGAGGAGTGCGCACCCTGGGAGGGCGTTTCAGCTTGTATCAGTACGTCTCCACTGCCGACGAGCTGTCGGATCTGGTTGACCGCATGGCCGGCAGCGAGGTTCTCGCCATCGATACCGAGTTCCTCCGTGAACGAACCTACTATGCCAAGCTCTGCCTCGTGCAGCTGGCCACCGATGACGAGGAGGCCATCGTCGATCCCCTGAAGGCGGGGGACATGACTCCGCTCGCACGCCTCTTAGAGGACCCGCAGACGGTCAAGGTCTTTCATTCCGGCTCCCAGGACATCGAGATTCTGCTGCGGGCCACCGGCGTCATGCCCGTCCCGCTCTTCGACACCCAGGTGGCCGCCTCGATCCTCGGCCACCACCAGCAGATCGGCTACGGGGCGCTGGTCAAATCGGTCTGCAACGTGGAGCTGCCCAAGGCTGACTCGCTGACCGACTGGACCCACCGGCCGCTCTCAAAGACCCAGCTCAAGTATGCTATCGATGACGTGCACTACCTGCCCACCATCTACCGCACCATGGTCGCCGACCTGGCCGAGCAGGGCCGCACCAGCTGGACTCAGGCGGACTTCTCGCATCTCTCCGACCCGGCCACCTATGAGAACGACCCGCAGGAGTCCTGGCGCCGCGTCAAGCGCATCTCCTCGCTCTCGCGCCCGCAGCTGGCAGCGCTGCAGGTGGTGGCCGCCTGGCGAGAAGAGACGGCGCAGCGCAAGAACCTGCCACGTCGTTGGGTCCTCTCTGACGAGGTGGTGGTCGAGATCGCGCGTCGGCTGCCCACCAAGGTCGACGACGTGCTGAGCCTGCGCAGCGTCTCCAGCCGCATGTCGACCGCCACCTGCCGCAAGCTCATCGCCCGCATCCAGCAGGCCCTCAAGGGTGATCCCGAGACCTGGCCGCAGCTCCCGCGCCGCCACACCAGCGCGATCGACACCGAGGCCGGGACGGACCTGCTCACCGCCCTGGCGCATCTGCGCTCGCGCGAGAACAGCGTGTCGACCTCGCTTCTCGCCCCGCACGACGACATCGTGCGGTTGGCCGCCGGCCAAACCGAGGGAAACTGCCTGGTCGAGGGGTGGCGCAAGCAGCTGGTGGGCGATGACATGCTGGCCCTGCTCGACGGCAAGCTGATGCTCTCCATCGAGGACCACAAGCTCAAGATAACGGACCTGCGCGAGGTCGAGTAGCTGGTCGTTGTGCGCAAGCCCTGGCAAGGGGCGCCGTCTACCCGCCTTGCGGGCACGGTCGGTCGTCGGCTTTCTCACTGACGGGTAACGGCTCGGTGCTGCCGCTGCCAATGTCTCACACCCGCTTGGTAGGATAAGGCTCGGTCCCATTCCACGAAGGAACGGAGCGCGCATGTACTTCTCAATGTCATATCTGCTGCTCATGGTGGCTGTCCTGGTGATTGGCCTGGCTGCTCAGGCAGGCATCAACGCCGCTTACCGCAAGTGGTCGCGGGTGCCCATCTCCACGGGACAGACCGGCTTTCAGGCGGCTCGTCGCATGCTTGACGCCAACGGCCTCGGGCACGTGGGCATCCAGATGCTCAACACGTCCGACCTCTCCGACCACTACGATCCCAGGACCAACACCCTGGGCCTCTCGCGTGGGGTTTACAACGGAACCTCGGTGGCTGCCACGGCGGTCGCCTGCCATGAGGCGGGGCACGCCGTGCAGCATGCGCGCGGCTACCTGCCGGCCCGTGCCCGCCTGGCCATCTTTCCGGCGGTAAGCCTGGCCTCAAACGCCTGGATCTTCGTCTTCTTCCTCGGCCTCATCATGGGAATCGCAAGCCTCGAGTGGCTGGGGGTCATCCTCTTTGCGCTGGTGCTGGTCTTCCAGCTGGTCACTCTGCCGGTCGAGTTCGATGCCAGCCACCGCGGGCTAGCCAACATCCGCGCCTTGTACCCCTGGATGGACGAGACGCAGCTGGGCGGTGCCCGCAAGGTGCTCACGGCGGCCGCCCTCACCTACGTGGCCTCGGCTTTGACCTCGGCCCTGCAGCTCATCTACTTCGCCGGTTTGGCCCGGGAGTAGCCATGTCCGTGCTGCATCCGCGCGATCCGCTGTCAAACGAGGACCGGCCTCGGCCCGCCACCACCCGCAAGCGCTACGGCAGCGGGTCGGCTCCTACCGGGCAGATGGCCTTCGACCTGAGCACCCCTGCCCCGCGGCCCGCGCACGCCACTCGCAGCGCCACCGCCGTCAAACGGTCCTCTACCCAAGGTTCCGCCCAAGAAGCCAAGCCCTGCTCGGTCTGGCAGGCGATGCACATCGCCCGCGGTGCGCTCGAGAAGGTCCAGCTCACGGTGGTGGGCGAGGTCAGCTCCTTCAACGACAAGCCGGGCTATTCGGCAGCCTACTTTGATTTGGCCGACGACAAGGCCACCATGTCGGCGATGATGTGGCACGAGCGCTACCTGGCAAGCGACGTTCGCTTGCGCAAGGGGATGCTGGTGCAGGTGACTGGCTTTTTCACGGCGTACGAGAAGAAGGGGCGCATGCAGTTCTCGGTCACCGAGTTGCGCATGGCCGGTGAGGGCGAGCTGCGCATGCGGGTGGCGCAGCTGGCTGCCAAGCTCGAGCGCGAGGGGCTCATGGACCCGGCACGCAAGCGACCCCTGCCCCAGCTCCCCGAGCGCATCGGCCTGGTCACCAGCTACGGCGGCAAGGCGGTGTGGGATGTCATCCGCACCCTGCGGCGCCGGTACCCAACGGGCAGGTTGCTCTTTGCCGGGGTGCAGGTGGAGGGCCAGCGGGCGCCCTCAGAGATCAGGGCCGGTCTGGAGGCGGTGGTCGCCGGAGGCGCGCAGGTGGTATTGCTGGTGCGCGGCGGCGGCTCCTATGAGGACCTCATGCCCTTCAACGATGAGGGCCTGGCCCGGGCGGTGGCCGCCTGCCCGGTTCCGGTGGTGACCGGCATCGGGCACGAGCCCGACAACTCCATCTCGGACATGGTGGCCGATGTGCGCTGCTCGACCCCCACGGCGGCCGCCGAGGCGTGCGCCCCGTCAACCGCCGAGCTTGCGGCCCGGCTGAGCCACGAGGGGCACCGCCTCACCTCGGCTCTCTCATCGCGGGTGCAGACGCTGCAGTCCCAGGTCGACCAACTAGCCGGCAGGCCGGTGATGTCTGACGCGCACGCCCTGCTCGGCCCCTCCCAGCAGACCCTCGACCACCTGGCCGACCGGCTCTATCGCGCCGTGCCGGGGCTCTTCGAGCAGCGCCGCCTGCGCCTCGAGACGGCCGACAAGCGCCTCCGGGCGCTTGGACCTCGGCTGCTTACGGGCACTGTTGCCCGCGTCGAGCAGGACGGCGAGCGCCTGGACCACGTCGCCGGGCGCATCGTGGAGGGGCAGGCCGAGCGTCTGGAACGCAGCCGGCAACGACTGGACCACGTCGCCGGCAGAATCGCGGAGCGGCCGGCGGAGCGCGTGAGGGCGGGAGCCAGCCGCCTCGACGGACTCGCCGGGCGCCTGCTTGCGCCCTTTGGGGCCGAGGTTGCGCGCCTGGCCCAAGCGCTCGAGGGCCTCTCCCCGCTGGCCGTGCTGGGCCGCGGGTATGCGGTGGCCCGCAACGAGGAGGGGACCATCGTCTCTTCGGTCGCCCAGGTAAAGCCTGGCGAGGGGCTGCAGGTGACGGTGGCGGACGGCCTTATCGACGCCACGGTGACCGCTGCGCGCCCCGCGTCGGGAGACAACGTTTCAGATACCGCGGCGCATGCCGCCCGTTGAGATGCAGGAGACCATGAAAGGTGAGCAAACGATGACCAACTCTACGCAGAAGACCCCCGAGCAGACCCCCGTCGACCAGCTGTCCTTCGCCGACGCCCTGAACGAGCTCGAGGGCATCGTCAGCGCCCTCGAGGGCAACGACCTCGAGCTCGAGGACAGCCTGGCCCGCTACGAGCGCGGCGTGGCGCTCCTCCGCGCCCTGCAAGGACGCCTGGCCACTGCCCAGCAGAAGATTGACGTGCTGCACGGGCAGCTGCAGCCCGAGCCCACCGATGAGGAGCGCGACACGACGCTCAGCTAGCGGCAGGGGAGTCTGCGCCGCACCCCCACGGGCTTGCCGAGGGCGCTTCGGCTCATGCTGAGCGCGCATATGGCCGGTTCTTCCCGTCTGGGGGCGCTGGCGCAACGGCCGCACGGAGCGTGTCGGCTCTGCTCGGCGCACGCCCCAAGCTCTCGCCAAACCCTGCGCCGTCTGCGGCATGCACCTGCACAAACCGGTGTCCTCATACGAACCCTTACGTAAAATAACTGGAATCCGAGGTTGTGTGACCGCTGCCGCATGCACGCCTGCACGGCAAGACGGGAGGGGGCGCTTTGATCGTCTTGGTGCTCAACGCGGGGAGCTCCTCGCTTAAATACCAGCTCATCGACATGGAGAGCAACCACGTCCTGGCTAAGGGCCTCTGCGAGCGCATTGGTGGCGATTCGCGCCACAAGCACGGCATCGACAAGGACGAGAAGGTCATCACCGTCCCCATGAAGAACCATGCCGATGCCCTCGATGAGGTCTTCAAGACCCTGGTCGACCCTTCTGAGCACGCTCTCTCAGATTTGTCGCAGATCGATGCGGTCGGCCACCGCGTCGTATCCGGTGGCGACGTGTTCACCGAGTCCGTCATCGTTGACGACAAGGTCTACAAGCAGATCGAGGACCTGGTTCCGCTGGCTCCGCTTCACAACCCGCCTGCCTTGCACGCCATGAAGGCATGCATGGAGAAGATGCCCGGGGTGCCCCAGGTGGCGGTCTTCGACACCTCGTTCTTCACCACCATTCCGCCCAAGGCGTACATGTACCCGATTCCCATCGAGTACTACGAGAAGTACCACATCCGCAAGTACGGGGCGCACGGCACCTCGCACCGCTACGTGGCCATGCGCGCGGCCGAGCTCATGGGCCGTCCGCTCTCAGAGCTCAAGCTCATCACCTGCCATCTGGGCAACGGCTCCAGCGTGACCGCCATCGACCATGGCGTGGCGGTGGACACCTCGATGGGCTTCACGCCGCTCGACGGCGTCATGATGGGCACCCGCAGCGGCTCCATCGACCCGGCCATCGTGACCTTCATCATGAAGCACGAGAACCTCACGCCGGACGAGATGGACGACATCCTCAACCGCCACTCCGGCCTGCTCGCCATCTCCGGCATCTCCAACGACCTGCGCGAGGTCAAGGCCGCCACCTTGGCCGGCGACGAGCGAGCCAGCTTGGCCTATGACATGTACTCCAACTCCGTAAAAAAATACATCGGCCAGTACATCGCCACCATGGCGGGTGTCGACGGCATCGTCTTCACCGCTGGCATCGGTGAGCACTGCGAGCGCATGCGCAGGATGATCCTGGCCGGCCTCGAGCCGCTCGGCATCATCATGGACTACGAGAAGAACCGTCTCCATGGCTCCGAGCGCGACATCTCCGACGAGCGTTCAAAGGTGCGGATCATCATCATCCCCACGTCCGAGGAGTACATGATCGCCCAAGACGTGGTCGAGCTCACCGCCCCTCATCACGAGTACTCGCCCGAGGGCTTCAACGACTTCGACACCTTTGACGATGAGTACGAGCGCAACGACTCGAGCCTCACCGCTTAGCGCCGCATTTCTCAAACTGATTGCAAGGCATTGCACGTTTTACGATTGTTGTGTCACGGTTTCCCCCTAGAGCAGGGGTAGACTGTCGATATGCATAGGCACGCGGGTTTGAGTCGCTACCACAGGCGGCTTGTCGGAGGAGGCGCACCATGGCGGATGACGTGACGAAACCCATGCTTGAAGGTCCAGCCCTGGCGGTGACAGGCATGCGTATCAAGCGTACGGTCGAGGCGCTCAAGCGCAACCGCTTCGACGCCCGCGTGGTAGCCCATGCGTCTGAGATCCCCGCCCTGATAGAGAGCCTGGTCGAGGAGGGCCAGACGGTGGCTCATGGCGGATCGCAGACGCTTAAGGAGTGCGGCGTCATCGACCTGCTCTCATCGGGCAAATACCATTTCATCGAGCATGGCGCCGGGATGTCCAAGGAACAGGCCTGGGAGGCCGACCATGCCGCCCTCTCGGCTGACTGGTATTTCATGAGTGCCAACGCCATCACCGAGAACGGCGAGCTCTATAACGTCGACGGCAACAGCAATCGGGTGGCGGCCCTCTGCTACGGACCGCGGCACGTGGTGGTCGTCGCCGGCTCCAACAAGATCGTTCGAGACTTGGACGAGGCGGTCATCCGGATGAAGACCCTGGCTGCTCCCGCCAACGCCATCCGCCTGGGTTGCCGCACCTATTGCGCTCAGCGCGGGGAGTGCGTCTCGCTCACTGCGGCAGCCCCCCTGCTGGCTGACGGCTGCTCGAGCCCTGACCGCATCTGCTGCAGCTACGTGGTCACGTCGTTTCAGCGGGTGCCCGACCGTATCACGGTCATCCTCACCCCTGAGTCCCTGGGGTTCTAGCCGCTTCAGCAACATCGCGGCAGGCGCCGCCTAGATGGCGGCAACAGATACGCAAAGCGGGCCGGCAGTGCTGCGATTGAAGACTGCCGGCCCGCTCTTTGCGTTCTATGAGGTGGGGTGCGCGGGCTGCTACGCGCGGGCCATGGCCTGCGCCTGAATGCAGGTGATGGCCACCACGCCCACGATGTCTTCTGCGGAGCAGCCGCGGGACAGGTCGTTGACCGGTGCGGCGAGGCCCTGGGTCACCGGACCGTACGCCTCGGCCTTGCCCAGGCGCTGGACCAGCTTGTAGCCGATGTTGGCGGCCTCGAGGCTGGGGAAGACCAGCACGTTGGCCTTGCCTGCCACCGGGCTCGAAGGGGCCTTGAGGGCGCCTACCTCGGGCACGATGGCGGCATCGAGCTGCAGCTCTCCATCAAGCTGGAGCTCGGGCGCAGCTTCCTTGGCCATGCGGGTGGCCTCCTGGACCTTGTCCACCAGATGGCCCTTGGCAGAACCGTAGGAGGAGTAGGAGAGCATGGCCACGCGCGGCTCGCCGCCCAGCAGGGCCTTGAAGGTGGCGGCGCTGGCCACGGCGATCTGCGCGAGCTTCTCGGCATCGGGGTCATCGTTGACGGCGCAGTCGGCAAAGACAAAGCGGCCGTGGTCGCCCAGCTCGCAATCGGGGACGATCATCACAAAGGCGCTGGAGACGTTCTTGACGCCCGGGGCGGTCTTGATGATCTGCAGGGCGGGACGGAGCACGTCGCCCGTGGCGTGCACGGCGCCGGTGACCATGCCGTCAGCCTTGCCGCAGTAGATCATCATCGTCCCGTAGTAGAGGACGTCGTTCAGGAGCTCTTGCGCCTTCTCGACCGTCATGCCCTTGTTCTTGCGACGCTCCGCTAGGGCGGCCGCCAGCTCGTCGCGGTCAGCGGCGCTGGCGGGGTCGATGGTCGTGATGCCGGCGAGGTCGACGCCATGGGCGGCTATCTCCTCGGGGGTTCCCAGCACGATGACGTCGGCGATGCCCTGGTCCACCACGCTGCGGGCGGCTTTAAGCGTGCGGATGTCGTTGCCCTCGGGCAGCACGATGGTCTTCTTGTCAGCTTTAGCCTGGGCGATCATGTCATCAAGGAACTGGCTCATAAACTACTCCCTTCACAAGCGGGTCTGAGGCAGTGCAAGCGAGTCTGCCGCCAATACGTACCCTATATGATAGCGGCCGTCCGTTACGGGATGGTGGCATCTGCGACAAGCGGGCCAGGTTCCCTGTCACGATTACGGATTTTGTACTGCTAGCAGAGCATGTCCGTTCCGGCCCTGCGGGCCAGACGCCCGCGTACGGGTTAAGGGGTATCTGCTCGCAAGCTATTAGGTACAATTAAAGCCTATGTGCAGGGGCGGCTGAAAGCTGGGCTGCACCAGGTACGGGGTTTCAGATGGAGGAGGTCGACTTGTCAGAAGGACGCTATGATGCGGTCGTCGTCGGAGCGGGGTTTGCGGGTACGGTGATAGCTCGCGAGCTTGCCGAGCGCGCTGGTAAGAAGGTCCTGCTCATCGAGCGGCGCGACCATGTCGGCGGTAACGCGTACGACCTCAAAGACCCCAATGGCATCCTCTATCACCTGTACGGCCCCCACATCTTCCATACCAAGAGCGAGCGCGTCTACCGCTACCTCTCGCGTTTCACCGAATGGCTAGACTATCAGCACAAAGTGGTCGCCAACGTGCACGGCACCTTTTTGCCGGTGCCGTTCAACAAGCATTCGATCCTGACCGTGTTTGGCTCGGGGCGGGGCCAGGCGCTCATCGATAAGCTTATCGCCGCCTATGGCGATGGTGCCCGGGTTCCCATCATCGAGCTTCGCAACTCGAACGACCCCGACCTGCATGAGCTGGCAGACTACATCTACGAGAACATCTTCCTGCACTACACGATGAAGCAGTGGGGGCTGGCCCCCGAGGAGGTCGATCCCTCCGTCACGGCTCGCGTGCCGGTGCTCGTCTCGGACGATGACCGCTACTTCCAAGACGCGTACCAGGGCATGCCCAAAGACGGCTACACCCCGGTGTTCAACGCGCTGCTCGACCACCCCAACATCACCCTCAAGCTCTCAACCGACGCCAGCAGCCTGCTGGGGCTGCTTGATGGGCAGGGGAGAGACGCCACCAGCGACCCCGCTGCCGGTCCGGTGGTTCGCGCCACGCTCGACGGCCAGCCGTACGAGGGCGCCATCGTCTTCACGGGTGCCATTGACGAGCTGCTCTGCCGTCGCTTCGGCCCGCTGCCCTACCGCTCGCTGCGCTTTGAGCTGGAGCTGCTCGACCAGGACCGCTTCCAGCCCACGGCGACGGTCAACTACACCGTTTCCGAGGACTTCACCCGCATCACCGAGTGGAAGCAGCTCACCGCTCAGGAGGTGCCCGGTAAGACCCTCATCACCCGCGAATATCCCCAGGCGTACGTGCCCAATGCGGGCATGACCCCGTACTATGCCATTCTCTCGGACGAGAACAACGCCATCTACCAGCGGTATACGGACATGCTCGCCGGACTGCCGGGGTTCTATCTGCTGGGCCGGCTGGCCGAATACCGCTATTACAACATGGATGTGATCGTCGGCCGTGCGCTCGAGCTGGCCGACTCGATCATCGGGGATCGTGCATAAGGTCGTCTCGTGAAGATTATAAGCTACGCCATACCATGCTATAACTCAGCGGACTACATGGACCGTTGCATCAAGTCGCTACTGCCCGGCGGCGAGGACGTCGAGATTATCATTGTCGACGACGGTTCGACCAAAGACGACACGCCGGCCAAGGCGGACGAGTGGGCGGCCCGCTATCCGGGCATCATCAAGGCCATCCACCAGGAGAACAAGGGCCACGGCGGAGCAGTCAACACCGGCATGGCGGCGGCAACCGGCCTCTACTTCAAGGTGGTCGACTCGGACGACTGGCTGGACGTGGCCTCCGCCGACATCATGCTCTCCAAGATCAAGGAGTTTATCGCCAACGACACGCAGGTCGACATGCTCATCGCCAACTACGTCTATGAGCACATGGTCGACAACACTCAGAAAGAGATCAAGTACGACTTTGCCATCCCTAAGAACAAGATCATCGGTTGGGATGACATGGGTAACTTCAAAGTCTCCCAAAACCTGCTCATGCACTCCGTTATCTACCGTACGGAGGTGCTCAGGGAGGCGCACACACAGCTGCCCGAGCACTGCTTCTACGTGGACAACATCTTCGTCTTCCAGCCGTATCCGTACGTCAAGACCCTGTACTACCTGGACGTGCCGCTCTATCGCTATTTCATCGGCCGCGAAGACCAGTCTATCAACGAGAAGGTCATGGTCGGACGCATCGACCAGCACTACCGCGTGACGAGGCTCATGATTGATTACGCCATCGACCAGGCCGACCTGGTGACCTCCGAGCGCCTGCGCAAGGTGCGCGAGAACTACCTGGCGATGATGATGGCCATCGCCTCGAGCCTCACCGTGCTCTCGCCCACGCCTGAGAACCTCCAGAAGCGCCGCGACCTGTGGGAGTATCTGAGGAGCAGGGACCCTGAGCTATGCCATCGCTGCCGGTATGGGCTTCGCTGCCTGGGCACTAACTTTCCTGGGCCGGTCGGGCGCAAGCTGTCGCTCTTCTTCTACCGCGTCGCCCAGAAGCTCTACAAGTTCAGCTGATGGGATAGCGGCTGCGCCATGCCAGGGTTTTACTCCAACTTTTGACGGTTTTGGCCAAGATGAGGCTCGAAGAGCTTTTCTAGTCCAACTTTTGACGGCTTTGGCTATGCGACGTCAGGATTTCAGGTGTCGGTAAATCTAAGCATGTAATCTACCTGCGATTATTCAGCTGTGCCTCTTCAAGCTTCTCTGATGAGCGAGGCTTGAGAGTCCAATCTTGGCCAAAGCCGTCAAAAGTTGGAGTGAGGGGAGACTTTGCGGGGCGCACCATGGCTCAGAAGCGTGTGAAACTGGCAGAGAGATGGCTTGCCGGCTGCCTGGTGCGGTGTTTCTCGATGCCGCGTTGCAGTTCGCATTGCCGCTTGCACGACGCCCCGCCGGCGTCTTGCCTGACATATGTAAATCTGTGCAATCGGTAATCACATATCCGTATCGAATCGCATTTTGACAGCAGAAGGGTCGCCCTTGCGTCGCGCTACGCCGTTACCACAAAGATCTCTGACGGTTTAATGAGCGCTACCGCCGTGTCATTGAGCGAAAGTCCCAGGTAGGAGAGCTCATCCTCGTCGATATCGCCGATAACCCGCTGACCACCTGACAGGTTGATGCAAACGCGGGTCCGGACCGGAGTGCGCTCTATCTTGGTCACCATCCCGGCAAGCTTGTTGACCCCGGCTATCTGCGTGACCCTGCCCCGGTCCGTGGCAAAGAGCACCCGCGATGCGTCGAAGCAGATCAGCACCTGAACACCTCGGGCAAGTCCCATCTCAGTCACTTGCTCGCGCGGCACGGTGGCATCCACCTCGGCATGGCCGATCATCACCTTCAGGCGGACCTCGGCATAGCCGTAATCCAGGTCAAAGATCGTCCCGGGAATCATGTTGTCCATGAAGACACGCATTTCGCTGCTCCTCATCGTCACAGGCCTGGGAAGGCGGAATCGCTGAGCGCCGGCGGGCATGGTTGGCAGATGAGTCGGCGCTGCCCTGGTTTTGAATAGTACGGCGAGAAGGAGAGCGAGCAAGCGGCATCCCTCAAGGCGGGCGCAACACGTCCCGTTTCATGCATCTCGGTACAGTCACGTATCCGAATCTGCAGCGGCTCTGCCCGACGCTCCTTGCCGCCTCGGGCGGCTTCAAACGTCTAGGTATGGCAACGAGCCCGATTGACACATGCAGACGAACCTCAATCTCGCCTGTTCCTGGTCAGGTTGTTGCCGGCTTGTCGCTCGCGTGTGCTAGCGTTGGTACCCAAGATAACAGCTGCCTTGAAAGGAAGCGGCATGCAACAGGACGAGAAGCACCAGCCTCTGCACGGCACTGCGTGGACCAACGTTGACGTCATGGGGATGGTCACAGATAACAGCAGCTTCAGGCTTCAGGACGATTTTCATGCCGCAGTCAACCGGGACTGGCTGGCAACAGCCCAGATCCGGCCCGGCAACAGCAGCGAGAGCGCTTTCTGGGAGCGCATGCGTGAGGTGCAGGACCAGATTGAGGCTTTGCTCAACGACACGACGCTCTCCAGTCATGAAGCTCGGTTGGCGCAGGCCTTCTATCACGCCCAGCTGGATATGGAGGCGCGCAACAGGCGGGGCATGGAACCGATCCTGCCGTTGGTCGAGCGTATCCGGTCGGTCTCCAGCCTCGATGAGCTCACGGCCTTGCTGGCGGGCGACGCCTACCTCTACACCACCACGTTTGCCGACGTCGAACCCTTTGCCGACAAGAAGGACAGCACCAACAACGTGGTCTACATCGACAGGGCGCAGCTCATGCTTTCCGATGCCAACGAGTATCGCTCCATGACCGCGCAGGGCAAGCGCATGAAGGCGGCTGACGATGCCTACTTCACCGCGCTGCTCATGCGGGTGGGGCTCACTGACGAAGAGGCTCGGGAGGCAAACGACCGGTTCTTCTCGCTTGAGAAGCGCATCGCCGAGCATTGCCTGGGCAACGATGCGCAGGCTCGCGAGGACTTTGAGGAGATCACCTACAACCCCCGCGACCTGAGCCAGCTGGCGGGTGCCGCGCCCGCGTATCCGCTGACGGGAATCTTGGCTGCCCAGGGTTTGGATGCGTCACGCAGGTTTGTGCTGGGGGAGCCCGACTGGCTGACGGGGCTCAACGCCCTGTACACGCCGGAGAACCTGGAAGACTTCAAGGCTGCGCTGCTCATCACCTGCCTGGTGCGTTGCGGGTCTCTGCTCGACCAAGAGACCTACGACCTGACTGAGAAGTGGAGCAACGACCGGATGGGATCCCAGGGCGTCACTCCACTTGCCCGCAAGGCCTACGATTTGACCAACGCCCTGCTGGGCATGGCTGTAGGGAAGGTCTACATCGAGCAGCGCTTCTCGGAGCAGACCAAGAAGAATGTGGAGGAGCTCATAGGACAGGCGGTGGCGACCTATCGGCAGCGCCTGTCCAGCGCAGACTGGCTCTCTCCTCAGACGGCTGCCAAGGCGGTCGAGAAGCTCGACGCCCTCACGGTGCGGGTTGGCTACCCTGCCAGCTGGCCGGCGTACGAGAAGCTCTCCTTCAGCCCCGGCGACAGCCTCATCGACATGAAGCTCGCCGTCAAGCGCTTTGAGAGCGATCGGGCTCGCGCCAAGGTCAACCAGCCCGTCGACCGCGAGGAATGGCTGATGAACCCGCAGACCGTGAACGCCTACTACCTGCCCACCGACAATTCGATCAACATCCTGGCCGGCATCCTGGGCGGGGTCTTCTATGACCCCGACGGGAGCCGCGAGCAGATGATGGGCGGCATCGGAATGGTGGTGGCGCACGAGATCACCCACGCTTTTGACTTGCACGGCAGCCAATATGACAAGGACGGCAACCTGGGACAGAGCTGGTGGACCGATGAGGATCGGGCGGCGTTTAAGGAGCGGACCGATAAGGTGGCCGCCTATTGGAACAACATCGAGGTGCTGCCCGGCCTTAACGTGGATGGCGACCTCTGCGTGGGCGAGACGGTGGCCGATCTGGGCGGAATGACCTGCATGTGCAGTATCGCGCATCAGTATCCCGGCTTTGACTTTGCCAAGATGTTCACCGCCTACGCGCGTGACTGGCGCTGCATCGAGTCTCGACCGCTCGTCGAGTACCTGCTGATAAACGATGTGCATGCGCCGGCGCACCTGCGCACCAACGCCACCGTGCAACAGCTTCCCGAGTTCTATGAAGCCTTTGACGTCAAGCCGGGCGACGGGATGTACCTGGCACCCGAGAACCGTTTGCACGTGTGGTGACGCGTGGCGGCGATGCTGCTTGCACAACTAGGAGGACGCCCGCGGTGGTAAGCCGCGGGCGTCCTCTTCTTGACAGATGCGTTTGAGCGGAGGGCTCAGCCCTCGTCCACCAGCCAGTGCCGAATCATCTCGTTGAGCTCATCGGGCGCCTCGACGAGAAGATCCCGGGCGTTGGTGTCGACAAAGCGGAGCTCGCCGTTGACCAGCGCGTCGGCAATTTGCTTGGAGTGCTCGCGCTTGATGGGGTCGTTGTCGGCAGTGATCACCAGCGCGTCCACATTGATGCGGCTCAGAGGGGCGAGCTCGACTTCCGAGGTGCCGATCAAGGTGCTCGGTCCAAAGTAGTCGTCGCCCAGGTGCCGGCTCATGCCGGTGAGCAGGCCGCCGATGTGCTTGTCGATGGAGCTCGAGAGGCGGGCTTGGGTGGTGAGCGCGGAGATATCGAGCGGAGTGCTGATCACCACCAAGGCTGCCACGCGCTCTTGGTGGGTGGCAGCAAACTGGAGCACGATGGCGCCGCCGTCGCTGGCACCTACCAGGCAGGCCTGACCGATTTGCAGGCGGTTCATGAGCGTGAACAGGTCGCGAGCGTGGTCTTGGTAGGTCGTCTGGCTGTCATCGCCGGTAGAGGCTCCGTGTCCGCGCAAGTCGTAGGCGATGACGGTGTAGTACGGGCTGAGCACGGGGATGAGCCTCGAGAACACCTCTTTGGTACCGCCGGTCTCGTGTACCAGGATGAGCACGTCGCTTGACGGGGTGAGCTCGCCAAAGACGTCGTAGGCGATGGTCACATCGGCGTTCACATCAAAGGAGCCGATGGTGGTCGGCTCCGGATATGGTCTGGTTTGCTTCTTAGCTGCTGACATGTATGGCATTCCTCCGAATCTCGCTCTTCTCCCTCCTATACTACAGGGTTAGGAAAGTTGTTGGTAACGGCATCCACACTTCTCGGTAAGCCTTTGATAAAGGCTGCGCGCTCAGGCTTTTGGCGGTCTCAAGCGGATTGCAGCAGGTTAAGCAGGCTGCGGTGCTTGAGAATCAGGCGCGGCGCAAGGGCTTGCGAGCTATGATCGAGGCAAAGCGCAACATGCGATAGGGGTTCTCGACATCGATGAAGCCGGTGTCGCGCAGCCAGCCCATCTGCGCCTCAACCGTGTCGGGCTTGTCAAAGCGGGTGCTGTTGAGGAGCTTCTCGGCATCTTGGGCTGAGGTGTAGGCGCCGCGAACATAGTTGCACCACGCCCGTATCTGCCTGGCCTCGGTCTCCGGCGTGGAGGCGCAGACCAGGTCGCAGAGCACAAAGTAGCCGCCGGGTCGCAGGGTGTCGAAGACGCGGGCAAAAAGCGCGCGCTTCTCGGCCGAGACCTGATGGTGCAGGGTGAGGCTGGTGACTACCAGGTCGCAGCGCATCCATCCGAGGTTGGCCAGCATGAAGTCGTCGCAGATGTATGAGAAGTCGTCGTGGCTCTCAAAGCGCTTGCGGCTGACCTCGAGCATCTCGCGGTTGTAGTCGACCAGCGTCACATGGGCGCGCGGCCAGCGCTCAAGCACGCGCTCGGTCATGGTGCCGGGACCGCAGCCCAGGTCGAGCACCACCGGCGCCACCCGCTCGAGGTCGATGAGCGCCAGCGGGATGCGGTGAAAGGCGTTGTAGTCGGGGATGACGAGCCGCCGTTGCGCCTCGAGGACGAGCGGGTTGTGCGGGTTGCTGCCGATCTGCGGGTTGCGCGCCATGGCGATTATCCTCCTGTCGTGCTCTCAGCCCTACAGCCATCCTTCAAAGGCGGGATCGAGCGTTACCGTGCCTCCCAAGGTGCCGATGCCGTCCGGGATGAGCTCGCCGATGAGGAGCCTGCCGGTCGGGATGCCCGAAGGCGGGGTGATGCCGTGCTCCTCTACGGGGCTGAGCTTTACCCCGGGCAGCGCGTCGGGCTCGCACACGGCGAGAAGAGCGCTGTAAAAGCCGGCGCGGGCGGTGTGAAGCACGGTGGAGAGGAGCTTGCTCCTCGTCTCTTGGGGACCGGCGGGGTCACATGCGCAGCCGACCAGCAGCAGGTGCGTGCGCTCGCCCACGCGCACCTGGGTGAGCAGGACGTACCCCACCGCCTTGCCGTCGCACTCCGCAATCTGAGAAGTCATTTGCAGGTAGACCTGGCTTTGATGCAGGCGGGCAACCAGGTTGCAGGCATCAGTGGGGCTTGCCTTGGCAAACGAGTCCGGGTCCAAGGCGATGAGGCGGTCGATGTCAGCCGTATCCGAGCCGTCGTCATGTTCCCAGCGCACAGTGACCTGGCGCTTTTCGGCAGTCTTATGAGTGGTTGTGACGTGTAGCGGCTTGCCTGCAAAGAAATCGGCCATATGCGCCCTTTCTTTCTCCCTTGCGATTCCTATCGTCCATTGTAGAAGATATGCGCTGGAGCCGGGCCAGGGGGTGGGGCCGGGAGGGATTGGCGACCATTGACGCCGTGCGGCTTTTGGAGGAGCTTGTCCTCCCTACTCAGCGAGGCGGCTCAACAATCGTCAAAGTCGAAGTCGTCCTCATCGTCGGCGTCAAAGTCGAAGTCGTCATCATCGTCGTCGTGATGCCGCCGATGGTGATGCCGGTGGCTCTCCTCATCGTCAAAGTCGAAGTCGTCATCGTCATCGGTATCGACGTCGTCATCTTCGTACATGCCGATTCCCTCTACGCCCGCGTTTTCAAGCTGCCAGCGGTAGGTCATCGCGTCGAGCGGATTCATGGTTGGCTCCTTCCATCGTCTGCGGTTGGGGTCATCGTAGCGCAGGGGTGTGAGTTATTCGCTGTTGTCAGAAGCGCGCTGCTCGCAGGCCGTGCGCAGGGGCTGCCACGCCTCAATCAGACGGGGCAGCGACCAGCTGGCGTTGGCGGGGCTCGGGGAGGGCAGCCGGGTGGCGGCGATGCCCGTCTTGGACTCTAAGAGCCGGCGATAGAGGCGCCACGCTGTGGACCCGGTGGTGAACAGGGAGGTTATCGGCGCCTGCGAGAGCAGCCAGGGCACGTCGTTGGGAACCCCGTCGCGGATGCTCGAGTCGCTCGCTCCCTCGATGGTGCAGCTGGCGAGCACGTCCCACAGCGCGATGCCGTGTCGCAGCGCCAAGGCCTGCCGCTCGTCGTTGGTCGCGGGGACCGGGTCGCCAAAGAGCGCAGCCAGCACCCGCCAGAAACGGTTGCGCGGATTGCCGTAGTACATCTCGTTGGCGCGCGAGAGGGGAGAGGGCATGGTGCCCAGGATCAGCACGCGCGAGTTGCTGTCGTACAAGGGCCCGAGCGCATGTTCGACCAGATGACGCTCCGTCAAGGCCGGCCCTCCCTTCTGCAGACTATCGCAGTCGCTGTTTCCGCGACACATGACGAGCATACCGCGACGCTTGAACGCTGGTGCAGCCAATAGGCGCAATGTTGCAACAACAACGAGCGACATCAGAGCGGCGTGCCATGATGGGAGTCGAGAAAGGCGCCGCAGCGCCTTTGGGCCGCAGGGCGTACATTCGCAGCAGAGAGGGGTGCTTCCCCATGATCGACCAGCCTGGACGGGTGTTTTTGGTAACGGACTCGGATCAGCCGGTTCCCGGATGCACGGTATCGCGTTCGCTGGCAGACGGCGCGGCAGGCATCGTGCGCTTCTCGCTCGATGCGGGAACCGACATCAGCGCCGAGGCGTATCCGATACCCAAACTGCTGGTGGCGGAGTTTGGCCAGATGGAGGTCGCCCTGCCCGGTGCTGCTCTGTCGGTGCCGGCAGGCAGCGGGTGCGTGGTGCCGGCGGGAGCGCCGGCGGGTGTGCGCGCCGTGCAGCCGGTCGTGTACTTGGAGATCGAGATAACGGATAAGGAGCAGAGCATGGACGAGAATATCAAGCCCGGAGAGGTCTTTGCCTTGTCGGAGCTGGTGCCCTACCAGGAAGGCCGCATCGTCAACCGCGACCTGGTCAACACCAACGCCATGAAGTTTGTGGTGATGGCGTTTGACGCTGGCACCGGGCTCAGCCCGCATGCGGCGCCTGGCGACGCGCTGGTCACGGCGCTCGACGGCAAGGGCGTGATTTTTTATGAGGGTCAGGAGCACCCCATCGAAGCCGGCCAGAGCTTCCGTTTTGCCAAGGGCGGCATGCACGCGGTCAAAGCCGTGGACGAGCGCTTCAAGATGTCGCTGCTGCTGACGTTGGAGTAGCGCTCCGACAGCTTGCCGGCACAACTCGCAGACGCGTGTGGCGCGAGGGAGCGGAGGTGCGTCCGCTCCCTCTTTAGCACCGAGAAGAGCATCCCGAGCGCCGATGCTCCGACCGTCTTGGAGCTGCCTTTGGGTTAAGAGCGCGACCGTCTCCACATGCGCCGAGGCAAGCACTTCATTGTCTATTTGCTGGTCATCTGCCCCTGTATGGGGGAATTGGGCAGGGCTTCGTTACATGTCTAAGAGATCTGCATGACTTCCGGTGTCTACCAACGTCAGAGTAAGGATGTCGTTTTCAATCAGATAGATGAGAAGCCAGTCCGACTGGATGTGGCATTCACGGAAACCTTTGAGCTTTCCCTTCAGTTCGTGATCGCGGTACTTTTCTTCCAGTGCTTTACCCTGACGCAAAGTGCTGATGACGTCATCAAGAAGAGAAAGATCAAGCCCACGTTTCTTCATCAGCTTATAGCTCTTCTTGTAAGCCGAAGTAAATTTAATGTCTAAGAGCATTCAGGCCTCAAGAGCCTTCTTAAGGTCTTCCATGCTGGAATAGCCCGGAATGTCAGGGTCACGGGAAATGCGCTTTGCCTCATCGGCGGCGTCAATCAGTTTTTGAGGGTATTGCGGAATTTCCACCTTGAAAGGAAGCCCACCCCTCAGAATGCACTGTCTTAAAAAGATATTGACAGCGCCGGACATGTCCATGCCAAGTTCGTTAAAGAGTTCATTCGCCTGTTTTTTGACACTAGCATCAATACGGATCTGAGTCGGAACCGTAGACATATAAGCCATCTCCTTTCACGTTAGATAGTATTATATTAGGTTTACATTGTAAATCAATATAGCAATTATTGTTGAGTGGTAGGATAGACCTAATCTCAGAAAGAGATTATTCAACAACCGGTGCTTCCCCAAGCGTGCGCTTTTTCGGACGTTATCTTTATGGTGAAGTAGGTGAAGACGTCTTACATCATCCGAAAAATGCATTCAGATGAGTGAAAAACAATGCAAAGCGCACCGTAATAGTTCACGCCCGGTACGTTCTTGTTACAGCTTCCGCTGGGGTGTCCCTCGCAAGCAGGCAGACCGTCTCGACGTGTTGTTTACTGTCCAAACTATCTCCAACGGATATTTTCATGTCTTTCTCGATGATTGGCAGACGGAATGTGATCGACTTCAGCCACTGACCGCTTG
>OMWF01000137.1 GCA_900314665.1 uncultured Actinomycetes bacterium | reverse complement strand
TGGGCTCGATGTCGCGCCCAAAGCGATAGAAGAAGACGGCTGCTACCTGGCCGTTTACCTCGCAGACGTAGCTGTGGCGCTCGCGGATATCCTGGCGGACAAGCGCTTCGGGCGGCCAGTTGGTGGCGCCCCACTGGCGCGGGTTGCCGGTGGCGGCCATGAAGGCGCGAGCGTGGGCATAGATTTCCATGACCCGCTCAAAGTCCCGCTCCTCCGTGTGCCTGACCAGCATCCTTGCGTCCTCCAACCGTTGAGTTCCGTGCTCGCATGTGCCAAATAGTGCCAAACAGAACCGTCCCCGTTGACACACTCGTTGACACAGCCCGGCGACAACCTCAACGTACCGTACTCGGATACCGGCGCTTCAAACGCTGCCCCCGAGCTGTCATCTCCCGTCCGGTGCTCGGCTTGCCGCCTGTGCGCGTCAGACCTGAAATCAACCTGACATTTGGCTTAAAAACCTCATATCCGTTTGCCACCATGCTTCAAAATATGCAAGCATAGACGCGGCTCAAAACGGCGTCTCCGCCGTCGGAGTCGCGCGATCCAAACCTTTGGGATTCAGGTATGTTTCACGGGATGGAAGGACGCAGGTATGAACAAGTACGCAGGCACTCAGACCGAGAAGAACCTCCAGGCAGCCTATGCGGGCGAGTCGGAGGCCCGCAACAAGTACACCTACTTTGCTTCTGTCGCCCGCAAAGAGGGCTACATGCAGATCTGCGAGCTCTTTGAGAAGACCGCCAACAACGAGAAGGAGCACGCCAAGCTCTGGTTCAAGGAGCTCGACGGCATCGCTGACACCAAGGCCAACCTCCAGGCTGCCGCTGAGGGCGAGAACTACGAGTGGACCGACATGTATCCCGGCTTTGCCAAGACCGCTGACGAGGAAGGCTTCCACGAGCTGGCCGCCCGCTTCCGCGCCGTGGCCGAGGTCGAGAAGCATCACGAGGAGCGCTATCGCGCCCTGCTCCACAATGTCGAGACCGCCCAGGTCTTTGAGCGCAGCGAGGTCAAGGTCTGGGAGTGCCGTAACTGCGGTCACATCGTGATCGGCACCACCGCTCCTGAGGTCTGCCCGGTCTGCGCGCATCCGCAGAGCTACTTCGAGATCAAGGCCGAGAACTACTAGGATCTGCTGTTCTCAACCAAACGTTGGTGCAGAGTACACGAGGAGGTGCGGGCCGGGATGGCTCGCACCTCCTTTTTTGTATGCATTGAGCTGCGGAAATGCTGATAATTGATCTAGAGGCGGGCGAGCAGGTCGTCCAGGTCGCAGATGTCGGCCCCGTAGTTCTTCTTGAGATACGCAAGCCCCGCCTTGTAGTTCTCGAGCGTGTCAGTGTCGGTGGTCTCGCGCGGGACTACGATGTCGTAGCCGCGGAAGAAGGCGTCAGCGGCGGTGTGGCGGCAGCAGCAGTCGGCCTGCCAGCCGGTGATGATGACCGTGTCCACGCCCAGCTCCCGGAGCAGCGGCTCGAGGCTGGTGCCGTAGAAGGCGGAATAGCGCTTCTTGGGGACGATGTAGTCCTTGTCGGTGGGGGTGAGCTCAGGGACGACCTCGGCTCCCTTGGTGCCCTCGACGGCGTGCGGGCCCCACACCTTGAACTCGTGGTCGATCTCTGGAGTGTGGCAGTCGTTGGCGTAGATGACGGGGATGTTCTTCTCGTGCGCGGCGTCGATGAGGCGTCGGTTGGGCTCAACGATGGTAAGCGCACGTTCGGTTGAGATGGGGCCAGTGATGAAGTCATTGAGCAGGTCTACCAGGATGACAGCGTACTTGGGCATGGGTCTCCTCCCCGCAAGGGCTGTGGCATTGCACCTATGGTACGTGATTCGCCAAGCCGGGAGTCAGACGATTGCGCCGGCGGTCAACCACGTGCGCGGGGGTTATGTTTGGCAGCGGGCGTGTTCCCGGTGTCCAGTGTGGTGGACACATACGGCTGCTCATGCCGATATGCTATTCAATCAGAGTTACTCGATGTATCGCCGGGTATGTCAAGCGCTGTCGCGGTGGGATACTATCGTGAACGTTGCAGTTGTCTGGGGTAGGGGGTTGTTGTGGCGGAGACGGAGCAGGGGCAAGGTCAAGAACCAGCCAAGGTGGTCATTGGTTTCGACGTCGTTCAGTTCTACTGCTATTCAACGGCGCAGATAGCGGGCTATCCGGTTCGCGAGCTTTCGATTGCCAACCAGACCGACGATGACCTGCGGGACGTTGAGGTCATCGTCGATTCGGCCACCGACATGCTGACCGATCAGACCTTCCACCTCGACGTGATTCCGGCTCACAGCGCCTTTGAGGCTGATTGCTCAAAGATTAAGGTCGACCTGCAAAAGCTGCTGCAGCTCACAGAGCTTGTGACTGACGACCTCAAGCTCACAATCACCGTCCATGGCGAGCAGGTGTTTGAGGACGTTCGCGAGATAACGCTCTTTGCCTTTGACCAGTGGTCAGGTGAGCCCGCTCTGCTGGCAAGCTTCGTGACGCCTAACGACCCGTCGCTCTCCCATGTGATCATCAACGCGAGCAAGTACCTCAAGGAGTGGACCGGGAGCTCCGCTTTTGACGAGTACCAATCGGACGACCCGCATCGCGTGCGCCTGCAAGCGGCGGCGCTCTATCGCGCCCTCAAAGAGGAGAACGTCCACTACATCTCCGCCCCGGCTTCGTTTGGCCCAGGTCAGCGCATCAGGATGGTCTCCTCGGTGCTCAGCGACCATCTCGCCACCTGTCTCGATTTCTCCCTGGCGTACGCCTCGCTGCTGGAGGCGGTGGGCATCCGTCCGCTCATCCTGCTCTTTGAGGGGCATGCCCTGCCCGGATTCTGGATGACCCGGGAGTCGTTTCCCGAGGCGATCGTCGAAGACGTCACAGCCCTCATCAACCGCTACGCCAAGGGTGCCGACAAGATCTCGATATGTGAGGCCACCACCTTGGCCTCTGACAACAAGTCCGACTTCGAGCAGGCAGAGCTCGCGGCGCATGCCCTTCTCGAAGGCGGCGCACGGGCGTTTGAGTGCGCTGTTGACATCCACACCGCGCGCACCAGCGCCATCCTGCCCCTCCCGTCTCGCATAAAAGGCGATCAGGGGTGGGAGATCGATCCCGGTCAGCTCGATCTGGGAGAGGCGGTTGCCCCGGAGGCTCACGGCACTTCGCGCCGGGTACTTGACGTGGCCGCCACGGCACACGTCAAGAAGACCAAGAAGCAGCTGTGGGAGCGCAGCCTCCTCGACCTCTCGATGAACAACAACCTGCTCAACATGAAGCCCGGTCGGCGCGTGCTCCCCATCCTCACGCCCTCCATCGACCGGCTCGAGGACCTTCTCGCCAAGGACAACGACATCGTCATCATGTCCCGTCCGCAGGGGCTCAAGCTTGATGACGAGAAGGAGGCCTTTGGCATCGTGGTCGCCGAGGGCTCGCTTGCCAAGGCGCTCGACGCCGAGCTTGAGGAGGGTCGTCTGCGTACCCTGTTCAACCAGGTAAATCTCGATAAGAACCTCAAGAACTTGTATCGATCGGCCAAGTCCTCCATGGAGGAGACGGGCGCCAACACGCTCTTCCTCACTTTGGGCACCCTGAGCTGGATTGATGAGAAGCGCTCGGGGCAGCATCGCTTCTCGCCCATCATGCTCGTGCCCATCGACATCGTGAGGAAGTCCGCCAAGACCGGCTACATCATGCGACTCCGTGATGATGACCCGCAAATCAACATCTCCCTGGTAGAGATGCTGCGCGCAGACTACGACATCAGCCTGGACGGCCTGGATCCACTCCCACTGGACGAGGCGGGCGTCGATACCCGCCTGGTGCTCAACACCGTGCGCGACCGCATCGCCGACCAACCGGGATGGGAGGTGCTCGAGACCGCGACCGTGGGTCTCTTCTCGTTCAGCCAGTTTGTGATGTGGAACGACATCCACAATCGCGAGGAGGACCTGCGCAAGAGCAAGATCGTCGACAGCTTGATGGAGGGGCATCTCACCTGGCAGCCCAAGGAGCTCAACCCCGATGAGCCGGTCGACCCCAGCCGCTTTCTCCTCCCGGTTGAGGCTGATGCGTCGCAGCTCTACGCGATTCAGGAGGCCATCGAAGGCAACAGCTTTGTGCTGCACGGGCCCCCGGGCACTGGCAAGTCGCAGACCATCACCGCCATCATCGCCAACGCCCTGGTCAGGGGTCAGAAGGTGCTCTTTGTAGCCGAGAAGATGGCGGCTCTCGAGGTGGTTGAGAAGCGCCTGGCGGCCTTGGGGCTTGAGCCGTTCTGCTTGGAGGTCCACTCCACCAAAGCCACCAAGAACCATGTGCTCGACCAGATTCAGGCGGCGTCCCAGGTCTCTGCCTCTCAGCATGGGGATCGGTACGCGCAGAAGGCGGCGGAAGTCCAGCGTCTGCGTCAGCGTCTGGACCGCTACGCCAACAACCTGAGGGCGCGCAACCAAGCCGGCATCACGCTGCGTGATCAGATCTGCCTCTATGAGAATCTGCGCGCGCAGGTAGAGCCCATGGCCGTGAGCCGGGACTTGATCGACTCGATTGCCGGGCCAGATGACTTCTCGCACCGGATGAACGTGGCCGAGCTGCTGGTCAACGAGGCCGAGCCGCTAGCTCCGACGGGCAGCAGCCCGCTCTCTGCGGTTAAGGGCAGCGACTTTACCCAGGAGCTCAAGTTCAAGCTCCCGACGGTGCTCGATGCCTATCGGGACGCCCTGATCGCCCTTGAGGCCAACGTCGAGCAGCTCTGTGCTGCGCTGGGCCTGCCCAGGCCGGCTTCGCTCGCTGACTGCATCCAGCTGGCCAACGATGCGGCAGGAATTCGGCGGTACGCGCATCTACCCGATTCATGGCTCGCGCTCGACAACCTGGCCGGCATGCTTGACGACCTGTCCCGCCTGCTGGCCGCCAACGGGAGCCTCAAGCAGCTCCACTACGCCCTTTCCACGCGGTATAGCGAGTCGTTTTTCTCGGCGGATCTCATGGGGCTTCAAAACGAGTGGGCGCAGGCGAGCTCCAAGGGAATCGGCAGGGGCAGAGCGGTCAAGCGGTTCCTGGCCAAGGTGGCGATGTACAGCAAGACGCCGCTTGGCGAGGAGGACCTGAGCGAGTTCTTTGACGCCTTAGCCCAGTTCAAGCGCCGGAGCGAGGCCTTTGAGAGCCTAATGTCGGCGCTGTCTCCCTACGTCTCGGGGTTTTTGCAGGTAGATGGGCAGGTACGCTGGGATAAGGTGCACGAGGCAATCGATCAGGCGCGCGCTCTCGTGACGGCTCAGGCATCGGCCGGCGTGTCGCAGCAGCTGGTCTCTCGTGCCATGCAGCCTGAGGCGCGCCAGGCGATCGAAGCGTATCTGGCCGGGTACACGACTATGGTGGCCGCGCGGCACGAGGTCGAGGCGCTCATCGGCAAGCTGCCGGACGCGGAGGATCCCGATTGGTTTGGCAACCAGCGCCAGCTCTGCGCCGACATCGCCGCCCACGTTGATGAGCTCCATGACCGGATGGCGTGGAACAAGCTGGCGGCTCAGGCGCGTGAGCTCAGGCTGGACGACCTGCTGGACGCACTGGAGACAAAGCCGGTCACCCCAGACACCTTCAAGTCGTTTACCTGCGGCGTCTACCAAACCATGTGCATTACGAGCATGGATTCGCTGGAGGGCGTGAACTCGTTTTCCGGCAACCGCTTCGACGAGCTGGTCGGCCAGTATTCCCGGGCGGACAAGCAGCTGCGCGAGCTTGCTCAGAAGGAGATCTATTATCGCGTAGCCGAGCGTACGCCCAACCTCACGCTCGAGAGCGTGAAGAGCACGTCGGCGGCGACCTTGCAGAAGGCGCTCCGCAGCCGCGGGCGCAACGTGAGCATTCGCTCCGTGTTCAGGGACTGCGCCGACACGGTGTTTGCGCTCTGCCCCTGCCTGCTTATGAGCCCCCTCTCGGTGGCCCAGTACCTCGAGCCGGGCAGCGGCCAGTTTGACCTGCTCATCTTTGACGAGGCAAGCCAGCTTCAGACCTGCAAGGCCATCGGAGCTCTCTCGCGTGCCCAAAACGCGGTCATCGTAGGCGACCCGCGCCAGATGCCGCCCACCAGCTTCTTCCAGGGCAAGGTTGAAGGCGAGGACTTTGAGGAGGTAGGCGACCTGGAGTCAATCTTGGAGGATTGCCTGGCACTCAACATGCCCCAGACGTATCTCAAGTGGCACTACCGCAGCCAGCACGAGAGCCTTATCGCCTTCAGCAACAAGCGTTTCTACGAGAACCGCATGCTCACCTTCCCCTCGGTCGACGACCGCGAGTCGCGGGTAGCCTTCAGGAGGGTCGAGGGCTTCTTTGACCGGGGAGGCTCGCGCACCAACGAGGCCGAGGCCAAGGCTATTGTCTCCGAGCTCAAGCGTCGGGCCGTGGACCCTGTGCTGCGGACGCACAGCGTGGGCATCGTGACCTTCAACATCAGCCAACAGCAGCTCATCGACGACCTCTTCCAGCACGCGTGCGAGCAGGACCAGAGCCTGTTTGAGTGGGCGTACAACGAAGACGAGCCGCTCTTCATCAAGAACCTGGAAAACGTCCAGGGCGACGAGCGCGACGTGATTCTCTTCTCGATCACCTACGGCCCCGATAAGACTGGGAAGATGTCCATGAACTTTGGCCCCATCAACCGTGAGGGTGGGTGGCGCCGACTTAACGTGGCGGTGACCAGGGCGCGCATGGGCATGCAGGTCTTCTCGACCATGGAGCCGTCTGACATCGATTTGAGCCACACGACCTCTGCCGGACCTGCCTCGCTCAAAGCCTTCCTCGAGTATGCGCAGCGGGGCACGTTTGGGCTGGTAACTCAGGATGAGATGGAGCAGAGCGCCCGGTCCGACCAGATAGCCGATGAGATATGCGCGAGGCTCTCAGAGGCTGGCTATACGGTCAAGCGCAATGTGGGGCGGTCGTCGTACCGGGTTGATATCGGAGTGGTCGACCCCAAAGATCCCGGGAGGTATCTAGCGGGCATTCTGCTTGATGGAGCGACGTACGAGCTTGCCAAGAGCACGCGCGACCGCGAGATTGCTCAGCCGGACCTGCTCAAGCGGTTGGGATGGCATGTCTTTAGGGTGTGGACGATGGATTGGTGGGAGGATCGAGAAGGCACCTGCCAGCGCCTGCTGCAATTCCTGAAGGAGACGGATGAAGAGCTGGGCGAGCGGTCGGCCAGTCCGGCGAAGCCGGAGGTGGGGGAGGAAGCCGAGCTGGAGCTGGAGCCTGTTGCCGAGCCAGAACCCGGGGCGGGGCTAGAGTCTGCGGCGGGGCCGGAACCTGTGGCCGAGCCGGAGTCGCAACTGGAGGCGCCTGCGTCGTCGGCGCTGGGGCCGCTGCCGGCAGAGCCGCCGGAGGCGTCTGTCGCCTCGATGCCGTCTGAGCTGGTGATTGAGCCGGCACCCCTCAATGTGCCGGCACCGGCGCTGGTAGAAACGCTCGCAGGGCAGCAGGCTG
The DNA here is from genome assembly GCA_900314665.1 of uncultured Actinomycetes bacterium. Taxonomy (GTDB): domain Bacteria; phylum Actinomycetota; class Coriobacteriia; order Coriobacteriales; family RUG033; genus RUG033. The sequence continues at coordinate 1,806 of OMWF01000137.1, read as the reverse complement.
TAGTTGCCGCAGCAGGCACCGCGCCTGAGTCTGGTCTCAAGCCAGCAGAGAAGCAGGGGCCCCAAACTGCGGCCGAGCCTGCGACTGCGGGTCCTGAAGTGCCGGCGCCACAGCCCGAGAGCGCACCGGGGGTCGCAGCTCCCAAGGAGCAATCATCGGTGCATGACGATGGCGCCGGTCTGCGGCTGACCTACGCGGTGGCGAGCCTTCCCCAGGAGCCGCTCTCGACCGATGAGTTTATGGAGCTCGATGACGCTGACATTGCAGCCAAGCTTGATGCGGTGCTTGAGGTGGAGTCTCCCATTGAGATATCGCTGCTCTATCGCCGTGTCACCAGGAGTCACGATATCGGTCGTATGTCTGCGCGCATTCAAGGCAAGCTTGATAGCGCCTTCAAGAAGTGCTCCGGACACAAGGTTTCTCAGGCGGGGCGCACCATGGTCTGGCGTAAGGGCCAGGACAATATGCAGTACTGCCACTATCGAGTGACGGACAATGACGACGAGCGGCGGACGGTTGACCAGCTGCCGCTTGAGGAGATTGCTGCCGCAGCAGCTGATGTGCTGAGCGGCGGGGCCGAGATGGGCCAGGAGGAGCTGTACCGGGCGACGGCCAACCAGCTGGGGTATGTGCGCATGACTTCAAACGTGAGGGATTATATGAAGAAGGGGGTCTCTCTCGGGGTGAGGAGAGGCTGGTTGGCGAGAGGCTAGCAATTGGGGCTGCTGGTTTGAGGTGGTGGGACGCTCCGCGTGTCCACACATCTCTGAAGCGGGGTCGCCGATCGGAGGTCGACCGGCGGCCCCGCTCGCCTCTGCGGGCGTTCATCCCCGCGGACCCCGCTCGCCCCTGTGTATCCCGTTTGCCGCCGCAGCACTGCTCGCCCTTGCGGTCTCCGCGCATCATCGGGAGCTCCGATCGTCCCCGCGAATCCCGCTCGCCTACTCCCGTCGCGATTCACCGAACTCCCTCGGAAAACTAGATGTATAAATGTTACTGACAACAGAACAATTATTGATTACCAGGGGGAACACGATGAGTCAGAAGAGGCAGATGGCACTGTTTGTGGGTCACGGCGACCCGATGATGGCGTTGCGGGACGATGAGGTGGCACACGGCTTGCGGGCTGTGGGCGAGCGAATCCTGGCGGACAAGCCCCTAGCTATTCTCGCTGTGTCGGCTCACTGGTATACGCCGGGGACGCTGGTGCAGAGCGACCCCGCTCCACGTCAAGTGAACGACATGTACGGCTTTCCCGCCGAGCTCTATGCGATTCAGTACCATCCTGCGGGTCACGCCGGCCTCACCGCCCGCGTGCAGGAGCTGCTTGGAGACGCCGTGGCCGTGGACGATACCTGGGGCATCGATCATGGCGTGTGGACTCCGCTGCATCACATGCTTCCGGAGGCCAACATCCCGGTGGTCGAACTCTCGGTGAATCAGCTGGCAGACGCTCAGTACGCCTATGACCTGGGAAAGAAGCTGGCATCGTTGCGCGACGAGGGGTTTGTGGTGCTGGGGTCTGGCAATGTGGTCCACAACCTGCGCGAGGTCGAGTGGGACAACCCTCGGGGTACTCCTGCCAATGAGGCGTTTGATGCTGCGGTGCGCGGTGCCGTCGAGGCGCGCGAGGACGAGAGGCTCATCGACTATGCCGCGTTGCCGCATGCGGACTATGCCGTGCCCACGCCAGATCACTATCTGCCGCTGCTCACCGTACTGGGCGCTTCTCAAGGCGAGAAACCCGAGGTCTTCAACGACATTCGCAACCTAGGCTCCATCTCCATGACCAGCTACCTCTTTGCA
>OMWF01000123.1 GCA_900314665.1 uncultured Actinomycetes bacterium | reverse complement strand
GACAGGTCTACCTGGTGTTATGGAAACAGCCCCTTCCCGTCGCCCGGGTCCCGCGGCCTCGAGCTGGCCAAAGCCGTCAAAAGTTGGAGCAAAACAGGCGTTTGGTCTGCCGTCTGGCCAAAGCCGTCAAAAGTTGGAGCAAGGCTATGGCATGACCTACCTGCAACGTCAAAACCGTCGGGAATCGGCATGATGGGCTTCTGCTTATGGTTCGGCATGGTCTGTTAAGCATCGGCCGACACCGGCGGCAACACCGCCACAGCTAACGCCTACAGCGGCACCTATATGGGCTCGGTCGCCGACGATGGGTACGTCTCGTATCGCAACATCACCTATGCCACCGCCGAGCGTTGGCAGGAGGCGGTGCCGGTCGGTCAGAGCGATCAGACCGTCGACGCCACCGGGACCTCGACCACCATCCCGTACCAGAACGTGCGCGGCGGCCAGACGCCCCAGATGAGCGAGAGCGAGCTCAAGCTCGACATCTACACCAGCACCAAGGGAACCAGCTCCGCCAAGCCGGTGCTCGTCTGCGTCAACTACGGCGGCGGAACCTCGTCCAACAGCAACGGCGCCGACTTTAGTGAGCTTCTCGGCGAGTACCCCGACCTGGTCATCGTCAACGTCAACATGCGCGTGGCCTACTTTGGCTGCATCGACCTGGCGATGTTCCCCGATTACGACCAGTACGGCGACAAGTACGCCAAGTCCAACAACCTGTCGCGCACGGACTTTGTCGACGCCCTGGCCTGGGTCAACCAGAACATCTCCGCCTTTGGCGGCGATCCTGAGAACGTGACCCTCGAGGGCGCATCCGGCGGCGCCGTGATGGCGGGAACCCCGCTCATCATCCCCGACGCCTGCCAGTACGTGAACAAGATCATCATGAGCAGCGGCACTCCGCTGGACTCGATCTCCATCGGCACCATGGAGGAGGCCGAGAACCAGACCCAGGAGTTCATCAACGCCACCGGCGCGGACACCATCGAGAAGGCCCTGGCCCTCACCCCCGAGCAGATCAACGCCGCCCAGACCGCCCTGTCCAAGAAGTGCATCGGCGCCTACTACCCGGGCAGCCAGAGCAAGACCTTCTCCAACATCATGGACAACGTGGTCATCAACGATGACTACCTGGCCACCATGCAGGAGCAGGCCCAGAAGCACCACATCTCCATCATGTCCATCACCTCTGACGGCGAGTACGACCGCGACCTCTCCAAGAAGACTCTGGGCCTGGCAGACAACGCCTCCGACGAGGATTGGTCGCAGGCCGCCCTCAGCGCCATCGTGAAGGCCAACTGGGGCAAGCTCGATCCGTTGCAGGGCGGCTCCGAGAAGGCCCCCGAGCTCATCCAGGGGTACGTTGACCGCGGAGCGACCATCGGCCGTGACACCGTCACCTCCTACAAGGACCTGAAGAACGACATCAACCAGAAGTGCAGCGCGGTCATGATCTGCTCGCTCTGGAACAACATGGGCCTTCCGGCGTATCTGGCCAGCTACAACTACAATGCCGACGAGAGCCAGCGCGGCGCCCACGCCGCCTCGCTGCGTCCGGTCCTGGGGCACATCTCGGACACCGCCCCCGAGGTGGGATCCGCCTGGCGCCAGGCCATCATGAGCTTTGTGAAGTCCGGCGATCCCAACGCCGATAACAGCGAGTTCAGCGCTGCGGGCGTTACCTGGCATTCCTTTGACCCCTACGACCATGAGCAGCTGGTGGTGGATCACGAGTGGGGCAGCGAGCCCATCAGTAATGTCCGTTGGGCCGACATCAACAGTCTGCTTCCGCTGTTCCGCGAGTATCGGACCGTATATCCCCCGGTGCTCGACCGGCTTGCGGGCAACATGGCCGCTGACACCGCCTACACCATCGCCATGAGCGCCACACGGGGGCATGGTTTCAACGAACAGCCTCAGGCCATCGTCGTCGCACGCGACGATATGTACTACGACGCCCTGTCCGCCGCCGGCCTGGCTGGCGCCCTTAATGCGCCCATCCTGCTCACCAGCGGCGACTCCCTCTCCGATTCCTGCTCGCGCGGCGTCCAGAGCATCGGAGGCAACTATGGCGTCAAGGACGTCTATGTGGCAGGCGGTCCTAACGCTGTCTCGGACTCGGTCGTGTCGCAGATCAAGGACCTGGGCTACAACGTCAAGCGCGTGGCCGGCGACGACGTCTATGGCACCTCGATGGCGTGCACCCAGACGCTCATGGGCATCGAGGGTGCTAGCAGCCGGTACGCAATCGCCTGCAACCCCACCAGCTTTGTGGATGCGGTCTCCATCAGCGGGTGGGCCTACGCCAACAAGGTCCCGGTCATGCTGCAGACCTGGGGTGACACGGCTGCCGAACGCGGCTTTACCGACGAGGCCGCGCAGGTCATCTCCGGCCGCGAGCTGATCGTCTGCGGCGGCAAGCTGGCCGTCTCTGACGAGTCCGTCAACAATCTGGGTGCAGCTTCCATCACCCGCCTGGGCGGCGCGACCCTCTACGACACGAGCCTCGCCATCGCCAACTGGGAGCTGGAGCACGGCATGTCCGCCGGCAACGTCTGCATCGCCTCGAGCATCTACGACTTCAACGGCGTAGATGCCCTGGCCGCCTCTGCGCTGGTTGGAAATGGTCGCGGCGTGGTGCTTCTCGCCAACTCCAACCCCGCCTATGAGCCGGGCGAGTCCACGGACATGGCCTTGAGCTTCATCAAGGACCACAAGGATGAGGTCCGCAACATCTATGTGCTGGGCGGCACCGTCGCCAGCACCCCTGAGTTCTACGACGCGGTGGAAGCTGCCATGAACTAACGGCGCTCTTGCCCGATATGCACGGAAGGGGCCCCGCGGCGACAAAACCGCGGGGCCCTCTTTGTAACACCCGCTGACAACTTGCGCTCAGTACAGCTTGGCGCCGGCGGGGATGGCGTCGTCCAGCATGAGCAGGTTGAGGCGCTCCTCGCCGTCGACCTCATGCACGGCGGAGAGCAGCATCCCGCACGAATCGACGCCCATCATCTTGCGCGGCGGGATGTTGACGATGGCCAGCACGGTCTTGCCCACCAGCTCCTCCGGCTCGTAGTACGCATGGATGCCGGAGAGGATGGTGCGCTTGGTGCCCGTCCCGTCATCCAGAGTGAACTGCAGCAGCTTCTTGCTCTTCTTGACCGCGGAGCATTCCAGCACCTTGCAGACGCGCATGTCGGATGCCGAGAAGGTCTCGAAGTCGATGTCTGCGGCGATCGGCTCGATAGTGGGCGCTTCGGCGCGTTCCGGTGCGGTCGGGTTGGCGGGCTCCGGCGCAGCCGCGTCGGCGGGGACGCCGGTCGAGGGTTCAGGCACGGGCTCCAGGGAATCGATCATGGGGTCTCCTCTCGATGATCTGCTCATATGCGCACTGGTGATTCTAGCCGAGCAGGTGGGGGCGCGGTTCGCCCCTGTGTCTGGCAGCATCCTTCGTTGTTCTCGGGCATGGCGTCGCCCGCGCATGCGAGAGGGGCTAAGCGGACTTGAATCTTCCGTACTGCTAGCCCGTCGTCAGCCGTTCAAATCCGTTCTGGCAGAACTATGGAACCCTCTGCACACGAGAGGAGGCCGCGCCGGCGTGGACGCAGCCCCCTCGGTTCACGGCTGTTGCCTAGGCCTGCGGGCGCCCCTAGTCGAGCACCCAACCCTGGGACGGCCCCTCCAAGACCTCCCAGCCGGCCTTCTCGTAATCGCTTCGGCAGCGCTGGATGCTGGCGCCGCGGCCGCCCTTCTCGGTCAGGTCCACCGTGTCGCGCGGGTTGGTGCCCACCTCGGCCCAGCAGAGGTTGCCGCCGGACGCCGCTGAGAGCGGCGAGCTGACCGAGCAGTTGAGAGCGGGCTTGAATCCGGTGGTGAGGCCGTAGACCGCCAGCAGGAGCGAAGCCTGCAGGTCGCTCAGCTGACCGCGGCCGTCCACCTGGGTGCCGGGGACGGTGATGCGACGACCGACTCCAGCAGAGTTGGAGGGGTAGCTCATGCAGCGCCAGCTGGCCTCCGCCAGCTCGTGCGGAGTGTGCTCGGGGCCCACCGGCTCCACGCAGGTGGAGATGGACAGGCCGGCCTTCTGCAGGTTCTCGATGGTGGCCAGGCGGGTCTCAAGGGGTATGGAGGTGTCTATGCCCTCGCGCATGCGGACCGCGTGGTAGGCGCCCACGATGCCGGCCGCCTTGAGCTGCAGGGCCTGCTCAAGCGTCATGTCGCCGGTGTTGATGAGCAGCGGGATGTCGTAGCCAATGACGCCGCGCGCCACCTCGACCATGCGCAGCAGCTTCTCGAATCTGTACGAGGCGGTGGAGAGCATGAGGATCAGGTTGGCGCCGGCCTCCACGTACTCGTCGCAGTAGTACTTGACGTCGTCCTCAGAGAGCTCGACCTTCTTGTTTACCAGCCCGTTGCACACGGCAAAGCTGCAGAACTTGCAGTTCTTGGCGCAGGGACTGCCGTTCAAGCCGATCTGGGCATGAATCTCGGCCTTGCCGTCGGTGGCTGCCAGCGACATCTGATGGGCTGCCCAGCGGATCAGGTACGAGTCGCGCGAGAGCGGGTCGACCCCGTAGAGGTACTCCATCTCCTCAAACTCCAGGCCGTTACCCTCCAAGGCCTTGTCCACCAGGTCGACGACGCGCTGGGTCAGCTGCTGCACGGTTCCTCCTCAAAGACGACGTGGGCCGCCCGGGGCGGCCTCCTCTAGTGTCGGTATTCTACTATCGGATTAAGTCATATAGCAAAGCATGTGGCGCCGTATGGCTGAGAGGCGGTAGGAGAGCGCCGAGGACGGGAGCGGATTGGCGCCGGCGGTCTTATTGCACCCGTGTCAGCGCCCGGTGCCAGGCCGCAAAGGCGGCGCCCTTGAACTCATCCGGGTCCTTGATGACGGGGAGGTTCACGGTGACGGAGGGGGTGTCCGGCATGCTCGACGTCTCCAGCAGCCCCACCGAGAACCACCGCGGGTAGAGGGCCACCTGCGTGGGGCGGTCCTCAAAGAGGTCGGGGCGCACCAGGTAGGCGGCGGCGACCAGGTCCCAGCAGACGAACTGGCTGCTTTGGTAGCGCCGCTCCATGGTCTTGAACCACTCGCCGCAGGCCCGCACCAGCCACGAGTCCCGGCCGAACTCGTCCACCAGCTCCTCCTCGGTGAGCAGGCAGGGCAGGCAGTTCTGGCTCACGGCGTCCATCACCGGGCATGGGGCCGACAGCACCAGCGCCGTGGCCTCGGGGTCGCAGCTGAAGTTGAGCTCGTCCAGGATGCGGCCGTTGATGGCGAGCGCCCCGGTCACGCCGCCCATGAGCGCAATCTCACGCAGGTTGCCCAGAAAGGCCGGGTCTTGCTG
>OMWF01000049.1 GCA_900314665.1 uncultured Actinomycetes bacterium | reverse complement strand
TTTATGGTGCCCCAACTCTACGTTAGAAGCGATGCGCCCGTAAGGGAGAAGGGCGACTCCTGGCTGCTGGACGGTCCTGGCACCTTTGACTTCACCACGTTCTTCAATGCGCTCTCGGTCCAGAAGTACGACCGCTACACAACGGCAACGTCCTACACCTTGCACCTCGAGCTCAATGGCGACGTTAAGTGCCTCTATCAGACGCACGCAGATGCGTTTGACTACACCTCCCGCGCGCTCGAGCAGAACTACGCCCCTGAGGGGGACGGCTGGAATGTCGTCGATATCCCCATTCAGCACGAGGAGTCCGATGTCATCTGCGGCTTCCTGATTGAGGCCACGGGTCCCGTCAAGATAAGGAACTCCTATTACAGCGCCTCCGTGCCGGACGACAGCATACGAGAAGTGGAGCTCGCACTCTCCACGACGACCTTCAAGAAGGAGTCGTATATCACCCACAATATCGAGCTCGTACGCGAGAAGGTCCTCGGTTCCAACGATGACATTGCTGGCCACTTCCGTATGTTCGTAATTGACAACGGCAGCACGCTCGATGTCAAGGCGCTCTCCGGCAACGGTGTCACGGTGTTCCCAAACCGCAACGTTGGCGGATCGGGCGGCTTCGCATATGGCATGATCGAGGCGCTCGATGCAGGTGACGTCACCAACATCCTCCTCATGGACGACGATGTCGAGGTATCACCCGAGAGCATCAAGCGCACCTACCAGCTGCTGAGGATTCTCAACAATGAGTACGGGGAAGCTTTCATCAGCGGCGCCATGATGAACCACGACGACCCTGACGTCCACTGGGAGGACGTCGGTTACATGACCGAAGAGGGCATCTACCGTCCCTACAAGCCGATGCTCCACATGAGTGTGCTGCACGACTGCGTCGTAAGCGAGAGCTTCCATCCTGCAACCGACGTGTACCAGGACCTCAAGCAGAAGTACGCCGCATGGTGGTACTGCTGCATCCCTGTCTCCATGATCAAGAAGAACGGCATGCCACTGCCCTTCTTCGTGCGCTTCGACGATGCCGAGTATGGCCTGCGCTGCAAGCCCAGGTTCGTGACGCTCAACGGCATCTGCATCTGGCACGACGCCTTCAACATGAGGTACAACGCCGGTGTCGAACGCTACCAAACGGTCAGGAACGGCATCCTCGGCCAGGCGATCACCAAGGTTGCGCCCGGCACGGACTTCCTTAACGAAATCACCAAGAACATCAAGCTCGAGCTCGTGAAGTTCAACTACAAGGACGCAGAGCTCGTCTGCCAGGGCTTCGAGGACTTCCTCAGGGGACCGGAGCTCTTCCTGCAGAGGGACTTCTCCGAGATGGCGTTCATGGCGGCCAACAAGAACAAGGAGCGCCAGGTTCCTCTGGCAAAGCTCAGGCAGCAGGCACTCGACGAGCTGGGCATCGACGTCAACAGACTCTGCGACGACGACGTCCAGCGTGACATCCCGCTTGGCGGTTACATGCATGGGAAGGCGTACAACGTCTACCACACGCAGCTCTTCGAGAGGACGCTCAACGGTCAGCTTTGCGGCGACCTGACTCCGTCCATGGGCTCGGTGCAGATCATCGAGGGTGTCGGTTGGTCCTACCAGCCCGGCAAGCTTTATGGTGCGGACACCCTCTTGGTCATCAACGTCCAGTCGAAGACGGGCATCATCCGCAATCGCGACAACGATCGATGCAAGGAGATCTGGCAGCGCTTCAAGAGGGACGTGGAGGAATACAAGAGCAACAGGGCAAAGCTCGAGGGCGAATATGAGTCGTGTCGAGAAACCGTTACCTCCGTCTCGTATTGGAGGGACTATCTCGATCTTGAGTAGCTCATCCTGGTCGTGACCCTGAGCCTCCCGTTAGTCGGATTTCCCGCTGATGGGAGGCCTTTGCGTAGCGAGCGGATATCAAACATGCTGTCTTGCTCCTGCTTCCATGGTGGGCGTTTATGATTGCTATCATTACTAAGTGGATTTATGACCTGACAACGTGTGGAGGCGTCAATTGAAGGGAATTATCCTAGCTGGTGGAAGCGGCACCCGCCTTTATCCGCTGACCACGGTAACGAGCAAACAGCTTTTGCCCGTTTATGACAAGCCGATGATTTATTACCCGCTATCGACTCTCATGCTTGCGGGTATCAGGGATATTCTGATTATAAGCACCCCAAAGGACCTATCTAACTTCGAGCGTCTCCTTGGGGACGGCTCCGATTTCGGCGTATCACTCTCTTATGCGGAGCAGCCAGAGCCCAACGGTCTTGCGCAGGCCTTCGTTATCGGCGCTGATTTCGTTGCGGGTGAGGCATGCGCGCTCGTTCTGGGCGACAACATCTTCTACGGAAATGGCTTCTCGCGTCATCTTCGCCGAGCGGTCGCGGCTGCGGAGAAGGGGCGTGCCACTGTATTTGGCTATCGCGTGGATGACCCCGAGCGCTTCGGCGTCGTGGAGTTCGACAAGGATTACAACGCCGTCTCCATCGAGGAGAAGCCCGCCCATCCCAAGAGCAACTACGCCGTGACGGGCCTGTACTTCTACGATGCCCGCGTCACGGAGCTCGCGGCGAGGGT
>OMWF01000169.1 GCA_900314665.1 uncultured Actinomycetes bacterium | reverse complement strand
ACTCACACGCGGTTGACGCCCAGCTTGGGCTCCGGCTCGCGCGCCACCAACGGGTCGGCCGCATAGCCCACGCCCAGCGAGGACAGGATCGTGTATCCCTCCGGAATCTGGAGCTTCTCGATCACCTCGGGGTGCTGGCGCAGCTTCTTGAGGTAGCCCCACAGGTAGCAGCTGCCCAGGCCCAGGTTGGTGGCGGCCAGCGTCATGTTCTCGATGGCGCAGGCCACGTTGCAGTACTCGATCAAGTCGTCGGACGGACCGGTGGCGCTCACCATGATGAGGGTGGGCACCCCGCGGGTAGGGTCGATAGGAGCGCCGTCCGAGCGCCGATGCAGCATGCAGGCCTCGCGGATGGCCTGCATGACCTGCGGATCTTGCACCACGGTCAGATGTGTCATGGAGTAATCGGCCCCGGCGATGGGCGCCAGCTGGGCCGCATCCAGAATCTGCCGCAGCTCCTCCTCGGTGATCTGCTCTTCCGTGTAAGCGCGCGTGGAACGGCGCAATCTGATGACGTCATCAAACTCCATATGAGCTCCTCCCTAATCTAAGAAGCACGAAGGACCGGACGGCCCGCTTCTCGCATCTTAGCCCCACTGCAGGCAGCCAAACCAGTTGGGAAGCGCGCCGCGCGCAGCGATGAAAACCCGCGCCGGGCTGCGTTATCATCTTTGCCCGGTGAGGCGTCAACCCCACAGAGGCGCAGACCCCAACTCAAACGTTTCAGCGGAGGATATCGATGAAGTGCAGCAGGTGTGGAGCGACGCTGTTTGCCGGCGCACGGTTTTGCCAGGAGTGCGGCGCCCCGGTCGAGGTGGACGCCGACGGTTTGGTCGATCAGGCAGACCAGGCGTTTGACGACAAGGACTACGGCCAGGCGATAGAGCTCTACGCCAAAGCCTTGAGCCACTCCGGGCAGCTGAAGCGCAAGAATCCGCTGACCGTTGCGTACAACCGCATCACGGCCAGCATCTCCTACATGAACACGCACGACGTCGACGTATTTGAGCAGACGGTGGCGGCGTGCACGGCGGTCATTCCCAAGCTGCACGACAGCGAGCGGTATCACGACGAGTCCTATCTCCTCCTGTGGCTCGCCTTTCTCCATGACCCCTACGGAGGCAACTTCAACCGCAAGCCGGCCGTCGAGACCTACCAGTCTGCCGACAAGGCGGCCCAGTATTACAGGGAGTTCCTGGCGAGCGAGGGCGCGTCTAAGTTTGACGTGCAAAAAAGGGCTCTGGCCTGCAACCAGGTCGGGTACATCAACCAGAAGGAGGATCGGTTCTTCCAGGCAGCCGCCTGCTACAAGGTTGCCTCCGACCTGTGCCCGACAGACAAGGTATACGCAGGCAATCTGTCATACGCTGCCGCAAACGCGGACGACGCCGACCGCGACCGCCTTGAGCTGGTGGAGTCAATCCAGGACCTTCAGCTGCTGTTGGACCCGCCCTCGGCGGACGTCACCGACCGCGTGCTCATAGAGCAGGGCGAGTCCCGTCTCCATGAAGACCCGCAGGAGGCCATCGCCGCCTTCAAGCAGGCGGCCTTTTTCGGCGACAATCCCGAGGCGTTTCACTGCCTGGCCTCGGCCGCCCTCTCCTGCTACTTCACCTCAGACCAGGAGGACTACCTGACCGCAGCCAATCGCTACTGCGCCATCGCCGAGCGGCGCGGCTGCTGCCTGGCGCTCTCCAACAGAGCAACTCTAAGCAACCCCAGCAACTACTCCAGCCCCGTGAAAGCGTTTCCCGTCTCGGACGAGCGCTGCCTCGACGCCGCGGTGGGCCAGCTCCTGATCATCGAGCGTCTCGGCGCGCTCGGGCGCCTCGGCGCCGTCTACGAGCAGATGCTCGACACCATCGCCGAGAAGATGTCCGCCCGCAACGACGAGGAGACCGCCACGCTCTGCCACCTGCTGAAAGGTCAGTTCCTTCCCGAAGGCTCCTGGGCCCGGGAGGAGCTGAACAAACGCATCCAGGAGATGTCCTTGCAGTCGGTCGGAGACATCCCCCGCCTGGCGGCGCGCGCAAGCCGCATGCAGGCCGAGCTTGAGCCCCGCATGCCCCTTATCGAGCAGGAATACCACGTCTACTACCTCAACGAGACGGATTGGCAGCCCGAGGAGACGCAGCCCGAAGAGGCCCACCAGCCCGGGGAGGCGCCGGCGGCGGCCGGCAGCGCAATCGACGAGTTGAACGAGCTCATCGGCCTCGCCCCCGTCAAGGAGCAGGTCAGGCAGGCGATAGCCTTTGCCAAGGCCCAGAAGCTGCGAGAAGCGCAAGGCCTCAAGGCCCTTCCCGTCTCGCGCCACATGGTGTTCACCGGCAATCCGGGCACCGGCAAGACCACCGTGGCCCGCATCCTGGGCGCCATCTATCGCGAGGAGGGCATCCTCGAGAAGGGCCAGCTCGTGGAGGTCGACCGCTCAAACCTGGTGGCGGGCTACATAGGCCAGACCGCCATCCAGACCCAGGAGAAGATCCAGGAGGCCTTGGGCGGCATCCTCTTTGTCGACGAGGCGTACACCCTGGCGCCCGCAGACAACCCTCGCGACTTTGGCCAAGAGGCCATCGACACCCTGCTCAAGGGCATGGAGGACCACCGCGACGACCTGGTGGTTATCGTCGCCGGCTACACAGACGAGATGGCGCGCTTCATCGACAGCAACCCGGGCCTCAAGTCGCGCTTCAAGAACTTCATCGAGTTTCCCGATTACAACGCCGACGAGCTGATGCAGGTCTTCAACCTGCTCTGCAGCAAATACGGGGTCACCTTGGAGGACGAGGCTGGCGAGCTGGCGCGCACCCACATCGAGCGGCTCGTGGAGCACAAGGACAGGAACTTTGCCAACGCCCGTGAAGTGCGCAACTACTTCGAGGACGTGATGGGCTGTCAGGCGCTGCGCATTGTGGGCACCGCCAACCCAAGCGTCGATGAGCTGACGACCATCCGCGTCGCCGACGTGTCAGGCGCCGAGAAGAGCCAGGAGCTGCCGGCGTAAGCCGGAAGCGCCCTACCCCCGAGCCCGTTAACCCTGGTCGGGCGCGTAGTCCTCGGGCTGCGGAACGAGCACCGTGGGCACTTTGGAGGAAACGGCAGCATAGCAACGCGACGCGGGGTTCCGCTCTGCCGGCAACGCTGAATCGGAAGCCCCCTCCTGCCGCTGACGTGCTTTAACGCCTGCGAAGCCCTCCTCGGGTGTAGCGTAAGCCGGCAGAGCAAGAGAAGGGGGCTCCCATTCGCACCATGCAGAAGAGCAAGCTGGTCGCCACCGCCGCCTGGGTCGCCATCGTCCTGGCCGAACCGGGAGCGCTCGCCCCGACGGTGGGCCCGGCGGGCATCTTCCCCTATATCGGCAGCATGGTGGTTGGCCTGGGAATGCCTGCGCTGGTCTTCGCCCTCTCAAAACGCGCCCGCTGAGGAGGTTCCGTGGCTCGACCATCCGTCCCCCACAATCGCATGCCCCAGGAGTGGGAGGAGAGCGTCATCTCCCCGGACGCCTTGGCTACCGAGGCGCCCTTGGCCGATAAGACCGCACTCGTCTGCCATGTGGGGCTGGTACTCCTCTCCGGCGGCACCGGCGGCTGGCAGGTCCGCAATGCCATGAACCAGATTGCCCGACTGCTCGGTATCCGCTGTCATGTTGATGTAAGCCTGCTAGGGTTGGAGTGCTCATGCGTCGAGGACGCCGAGCATTGCACGCAGGTCGTGACCTTGCACACCTCGGGCGTCAACACCCACCGCATCTGGATGCTCGAGCAGTTTGTGAATCAGGTGACGACTGAGGGCACAGACCTGACCGTGATCGAGTTTCACCGCGAGCTCAGTAGAATCGAAGCCACCAAGCCACTCTACACCTGCGCCATGCAGGGGCTCGCCGCCGGTCTGGCCTGCGCCGCCTTCGTGTTTTTGCTGGGCGGCGACGTGGAGGAGATGCTCTGCGCTGGCATCGGCGCCGGGGTGGGCAATTACATCCGCAACAAGATGCTCCGCCGCGGCCTGAACCAGATGTTCAGCTCCGCCCTCTCGGTGGCAGCGGCCTGCCTCTGTTACTTTGCCGCGGTGTCGGTACTGGAGGTCCTGCTTGGGGTCCCAACCCAAAACGAAGCCGGCTACATTGGCGCCATGCTCTTTGTGATTCCCGGGTTTCCGCTGGTAACCAGCGGTCTTGACATCGCCAAGCTGGACATGCGCAGCGGGTTTGAGCGCTTTGGATACGCCTTCACGGTCATTGTGGTCGCAACGTTGGCGGGTTGGATGGTGGCGAGCGTGGTGGGGCTTGCCCCCGGCGCCCTGGTGCCGCTTGACCTGACGCCGACGCAATACCTCTGCCTCCGGCTGCTCATGACGTTCATCGGGGTGTACTTCTTCTCGGTGATGTTCAACAGCCCGGCGCGGATGTGCGCTGTCGCCGGCTGCGTGGGGGCCGTGGGCAACACCCTGCGTCTCGAGCTTATCGACCTCGCTGGCATGGCGCCCGAGCTGGCCGCGTTCTTGGGCGCGCTGGCCTCGGGGCTGCTCGTCTTTGTCGCCATCCGCTACGCCCGGGCGCTGCACATCCCCTGCTTTCCCCGCACCTGCATCACGGTTCCTTCCATCGTCATCATGGTGCCCGGCCTGTACATGTATCACGCGGTCTACGCGCTGGCCGTCTTTGACATGACCACGGCGCTCGACTGGGGACTGCGGGCGCTCATCATCACCGTCTTCCTCCCCATAGGGCTGGCGTTTGCCCGCATCCTCACCGATCCGCGCTGGCGGTACTGCACCTGAGGCGCTAAGCGGCTGGTATTGACGCTTCTCTCGGCGCTCCCGAGACCTGCTCCCAACGAGCCGCATGCCCCAGCCCTATCGGCCTGGTCTTACTCGCGCTAGACCTCGATTTGACAGAGCTTTGACATTCTCCCGATAGATTCAGGTTGTGTCACTTTGCAGAAAACCCGCATAAGCAGGCACGTGCAGCCTATCGGAGGTAGTCAAAGCAACCATGGATATAGCCACCCTCGCCGTAGTCGTTCTGGTCATCGTCAGCGCACTCATCTTTGACTTCACCAACGGCTTCCACGACACCGCCAACGCCATGGCGACCTCCATCGCCACCGGCGCGCTCAAGCCCAAAACAGCCGTCATCGCCGCCGGCACCTTGAACCTGGTGGGCGCGTTTCTCTCCACCGAGGTCGCCAAGACCATCTCCGGGGGCATCATCAACGAGGCCCAGGTAACCATCGGGCCGGAGTTCATCTTTGCCGGGCTTATCGGCGCCATCATCTGGAACCTGCTCACCTGGCTGGTGGGCCTGCCCTCCAGCTCCTCGCACGCTCTCTTTGGCGGCCTGGTCGGCGCGGTCATCGTGGGCGCCGGTGTGCAGGGCGTCAACTTTGGCGCCGTCCTGGGCAAGGTCCTCATCCCCGCGCTCATCTCGCCCGTCATCGCCGGCTTTGCCTCGTACTGCGCAGTCAAGCTCATCTATCGCGTAGTAAAGAAGCTCGAGGCGAGCCGCATGGAAGCGGGGTTCAGGCATGGTCAGACCATCACCGCCTGCCTGGTGGCCCTCTCGCACGGCACCAACGACGCCCAGAAGACCATGGGCATCATCACCCTCACCCTCATCGCGGTGGGCGCCCAGCCCTCGGGCACCGGCCCGCACCTCTGGGTCGTCGCCGTCTGCGGCCTTGCCATCGCCCTGGGCACCTACGTGGGCGGATGGCGCGTTATCCGCACCCTGGGCAAGGGCTTGACCGAGATTCGCACCCCGCAGGGCTTTGCCGCCGAGCTGAGCTCCGCCACCACCATCCTGGTCTCCTCGCATCTGGGCTTTGCGCTTTCCACCACGCAGGTCTGCTCCGGCTCCATCATCGGTTCCGGCCTGGGCAAGAAGAACGACAAGGTCAACTGGGCCGTGGCCTTGCGCATGGTGATCGCCTGGCTGGTCACCTTCCCCGCCGCCGGGCTGGTGGGCGCCGCCGCCTGCGCGCTGGCCAAGGTGGGTCTGGGCGGGACCATCGCGGTAGCGGTTATCGGTGTGGCCGTCGCCCTCATCATCTACCGTCTCTCGCTGCGTAACCCGGTCACAGCCAACAACGTGAACGACCACTCCGAGGTCAAAATCAGCATCGCCAAGAAGAGCAGCGGCAACGATTCCCACAACGGCCCCACCGGCGGCTCCCAGACCCCCATCCCCGCCGGCACGGCCGCTTAAGAGGAGCGACTCACCATGACCCAAGTTTTGGACTTCTTCCTGGTTCTCGCCATCGCCACCGGCATCGCGAGCGGCGTGGGCTGCCTGTACGCCACCGGTCTGCGCCTGTGGATCGCGAGCGCCCCCAACGGCACCGTCGTGCGCAGGGCCCCACGCATGGGGGCTGTGGTCTGCTTTGGCATCTGCATCGTGGTCATCCTCTTTGCCCTGTACCTCATCATCCCCTTCTTCCATCAGGGCTGATCCATGGGCAGACCGATAAAGGCGGCGGACCGTCTGTGACCCGCTGCGGAGTCATTGACGTCGGGTCAAACACCATCCGCCTCTGCGT
>OMWF01000182.1 GCA_900314665.1 uncultured Actinomycetes bacterium | reverse complement strand
CATAAATATGTATCAAGCACTCTTAGTACGCGCTTGAGGGCGGCGTTGCGGGCAGATCGGGCCTTGTGGCGGGCCGGGGGCTCGGCGGCTGGCTGGACGCTGCGGGGGCGGTCCTCATGGGCGTTTACGAGAACCAGATGGGGTGGGGAAGCTCAAACCGTGCAAGTGGCGGATTCTCGGATGAGCTGGGACGCGAGGGGGGCGGCGCCTGAAGCGCAGGGGCGACATGTGGAGCCCGAATCCCCAGGGGCCCGCACCCCCGGGTTGGGGCTTGTGCCCCCAGGGCCCGCACCCCCGGCTGAGTCCCGCTCCTAAGGCCCCAAACCGCACTGCCAGGCTAGCGCAGAGGGAGCCTTCTGAGCTGCTCCCATTTGGCGTCGCGGTTCTTCTCGATGAGCTCTATGTCCTGTTCGTCGAGCGCCCTGAAGCGCGTCTGCCGCTTGAGGTAGTGCTCGACGCTCGAGAAGCCCTGCGGAGAAGCGCCGGGGTCGCGGTTGATGGTGTAGCGCCCGTCCTCGTATTCGGCGAGGTACCACAGGCCGCAGTCCACGGCCTCGCGGGCCACCTCGATGGTCTCGTCGGTCGCGTGGCCCCAGCCCGGCGGGCAGGGAGAGAGCACGTGCAAAAAGCGCGTGCCATGGATGTCGCGGGCCTTCTCCACCTTGCGCAGCAGGTCGGGCAGGTAGCCGGCGCTGGCCGTGGCGGCGTAGGGAATGGCATGGGCGGCCACGATCTCAAAGAGGTTCTTCTTGTTGGTAAGGCAGCCGTGCACGTTCTTGCCGGCCGGCGTGGTGGTGGTCCGGGCACCGTACGGCGTGAGCGAGCTGCGTTGGATGCCTGTGTTCATATACGCCTCGTTGTCGTAGCAGACGTAGAGCACGTCGTCGTTGCGGTCGATAGCGCCGGACAGGGCCTGCAGGCCTATGTCGGCAGTGCCGCCATCGCCGGCAAAGCCCACCACGGTGCAGTCCTCAGGCTTGATGCCCTGCGCCTCAAGGCCGGCCTCAATGCCGGAGAGGACGCTCGCAGTGGCGGCGAAGGGCGTAATCATGGCGTTGTTGGCAAAGGCCAGCTGCGGGAAGTTGAAGCCCACGGCGCTCATGCAGCCGGCTGGCAGGGCGGCGATGGCGTGCGGGCCCAGGACCTTGAGCACTTGGCGGACGATAAGCGCCCCGGCGCAGCCGGCGCAGGCCTTGTGCCCAAAGAAGAGCTCGTCATCGGGCATGGTACGGGCGTTGACGGTCATCGCGCACCATCTCCTTCCTGCGCGTAGGGGCTTGTCTCGGCCCACGCCCCGTCGATGCCGATCCAGGATACGGCGGGCACGTCCTCGCCCTCCGTGATGCGTCCGAGCTCTTCAAAGACGGTGGCCAGGTCGTCGGCTTTGATGTCGTCGCCGCCCAAGCCTCCTATGAAGTTGCAGGTGGGAACTGTGATGCCGGCCTGCTGGAGGGCGGAGTTGACGTTGGTGAAGACCGAGCCCTCGGCGCCGAAGCTCACGTCCTTCTCGAGCACCGCCACCGCCCGGGCCCCGGCAACCGCCTCCGCAATCTGGTCGGCGGGCATCGGGCGCAGGTAGCGGATGCGCAGCAGGCCCACCCGCTGGCCTTGGGCACGCAGCCGGTCCACCACATCGCGGGCCAGCCCGGCGATCGAGCCCAGGGTGATGAGGATGAGCTCGGCGTCTGCGCACCGGTAGGTCTCGATGACACCGGGGTACTGCCTGCCAAAGACCTCGGCAAACTCGCGTTCAACCTGGTCGATGACGGCGGGCACGGCGAGCAGGTCCTGGTGCTCGCGGTACTTGAAGTACTTGTTGTAGGCCGGCCCTGCGGTAAATCCCATGTTGAGCGGATGCTCAAAGTCAAACTTGTTGGAGGTCGTGTACGGCGGCAGAAAGCGGTCTGCCTGCTCCTGGGCGGGGATGTCTACCGTCTCGTACGTGTGGGTCAGCGCAAACCCGTCCAGGTTGACCATCACCGGAGTCATGACCGCGGGGTCCTCGGCCAGCCTGAAGGCCATGATCGAGAGGTCCAGCGCCTCCTGGGCGTCCAGCGCATAGACCTGGATCCACCCGTGGTCGAGCAGCGCCAGCGAGTCTCGCTGATCGCCGTAGATGTTCCAAGGCAGGCAGGTGGCGCGGTTGGCGTTCATCATCACGATGGGGTAGCGCCCGCCGCTGGCATAGGTCAGGCATTCGGCCATGTAGAGGAGCCCCTGGCTGGAGGTGGCGGTGAAGGTGCGGGCACCGGTCGAGGAGGCGCCGATGGCGGCGGCCAGGGCCGAGTGCTCGGATTCCACGTGCAGGTATTTGGCGACTAGATCGCCGCGCTCCACCATCTCCGAGAGGCGCTCCACCACCACGGTCTGCGGGGTGATGGGATAGGCGCTGATGACCTGCGGCCGGGCCAGGCGCACGCCCTCGGCCACGGCCTCGTCTCCGGAGAGGAATCGCTTCTCGCCCATCTAGTCCACCTCCGCTTCCGGGACCATCCCTATCGCTTCAAAGTTGCAGACCCGGGCGCAGATGCCGCAGCCCTTGCACCAGTCCAGGTCGACCATGACCGCGGCCTCGCCGGCATCGGCGTCGGCGTGCGTCTTGCGGATGGTTCCGTCGGGGCAGTAGAGGTAGCACTGCAGACAACCGGTGCAGGCCTGCGCGTCAATCACGGGGCGAGTCAGGCGCCAGCCGGCGTTGGTGCTGGTAAGAAAGCCCGCGGTGAAGGCGGGGTAGCGGTCGTACTCGGCGGGGTGCGGGTCGTGCGGGCGCAGCCGAGGTATTAACAGCCCCTCATCGAGGGGGCGGTTTACGGGGTCGTTGCTCATCGGGCACCGCCTTTCTCGGCCGAGAACCGCCCTGCCGCTCCTGCCGACCGGGCCTTGGGCTCAAAGCGCTCGAGGGCCGCCTCGAGGACCGCGATGTTCTTCTCGTGCAGGCGGGGCGGCATGAGCGCGCGGATGGCCTGCTCCGCCTCGCCTTGCGAGAGGTCTGCCAGCAGCGTCACGAGCGCGCCCAGCAGGGCGGTGTTGGGGATGGCGCGGCCGAGGAGCTCGCCCGAGATGCCGTTGGCATCGAACGAGAGCACCTGGGGGAGCGCAAAGTCGCGCGGGGAGTTGACCACCGCCACGCCACCGTCTCTGAGCTGGGCCGCGCAGGCGTCTGCCGAGAAGAGCGTATCGTCCAGATAGACCACGATGTCGGCGGTCTCAAGCGCGCTGCGGTCGCCGATCTTCTCGGCCGAGAGCTTGGTGAAGGCGCGCATCGGCGCCCCGCGCCGTTCCGGCCCAAACGTAGGGAAGGCCAGCGCATGGTGGCCTTCCCGCTGGCAGTATGCAGCTCCGAGCAGCCGGGCGCCGGTAAACGCGCCCTGTCCGCCGCGGCCGTGCCAGAGAACCTCTATCACGGACAACCTCCAGAAACGGGAGGGCTTCTCGGCGGGTGCGCATAAGGCCATGCCGCCGAGAAGCCCCGTGCCAAATCCCTTAGAGTCTACGCTTATTTGGTGGCGTAGCGCTCGAGCTTGCGGGCCAGGGAGCTCACAAAGTACTGGCCAATCTGGGTGAGCACGGCATCCCTCTTGGAGACGTAGCCCAGCTCGAGCCTGGCGTCGGTCTCGAGGGGGATGGTCTCGAGCAGCGAGCCGTCGGAGATGCCCACCAGGATGCCGCTCGTGATGGTGTAGCCGTTGAGGGCGCAGATGAGCTCGGAGAGCGAGGCGCGGTCGGTGCAGGCGATGCGCTTCTCGCGCGGGATGGAGGCAAAGGCCTCCTCGGCAAACTCGATGGGCGCGCCCTCCTCCTGCTCGAAGTAGATATAGGGGTAGTCAGCCAGGTCCTCGATGGTGAGGCTCTTGGCGTGCACCAGCGGGTGGCTGGTGGCGGGCAGGGCCACGCAGGGGGCGGAGGTGGCCAGGGAGTGGAACTCGAGTCCTGCCTGGTCCAGGGCCTCGTCTACGCGCTTGGCGATGAAGGGGCTCCTGAAGATGACGCCCAGCTCGCTCGCGCCGCTCTGAACGTCTGCCACAATGCCCTCAAAGGTGCGGTCGCGCAGGGCGTAGCTGTAGGTGTTGCCGCCCGCTGCCAGCACGGCGTTGGCAAACGCCTGGACGGTGAAGAGGTAGTGCTGGCCGGAAACTGCAAAGGTCTTTGACATGACGGGTACCTTGTCCTCTCTGGCCGGGCGCTACTGCACGCCGTCCTTGGTCTCGAAGTCCTTCTCGACAGCCTTGGCGGCATCGGTGGAGTGGCGCTCATCGATGAAACGCTTGGCCTTGTGCTCGGCCGACGCCCCCAGCTTGTCGGTATCGTAGACGATTACCTTGGCGGGGCGCACGCCGGTGTGGGTCTTGAGCTCGCCCTCGACGCGCTTGGAGATCTGGTCGAAGGGCTCGTCGGAGCCAAAGGCGCGCTCTACGGAGACCTCGTACTTGGTGGAGTAGTTCTCGTCGTAGACGCGGATCAGGTACTCGCCGGTCAGCCCCTTGTCCTGGCGCACCACGTACTCGATGTCGGATGGGAAGACGTTGACGGCGCTGACGATGAACATCTCGTCCTTGCGGCCCAGGATGTGCAGCCGGGCCATGGTGCGGCCGCAGCGGCAGGGCGTCTTGTCGACCCAACCGATGTCACCGGAGCGGAAGCGGATCATGGGGCGCGCCTTCTTGCGCAGGGTGGTGTAGACGATCTCGCCCTTCTCGCCGTCGGGGAGCACCTCGCCGGTGACGGGGTCGACGGTCTCGACCAGGATCTGGTCCTCGATCAGGTGGAGGCCGTCCTTCTCGTCGCACATGCCGGCGCAGGCGCCGTAGATGTCGGAGAGGCCGAAGAAGTCGTAGACGCTGGCGTCCCAAATCTCCTCGATGGCGTGGCGGGTGGTCTCGATCGAGCCGCCGGGCTCACCGGAGATGATGATGTGCTTCAGGCTCGCAAAGTCGACCGGCGGGTTGTAGCCCTTCTCGATGGCCTTCTGTCCCAAAAGCCATGCGTAGGAGGGGGACGACCACATGTAGGTGGGCTGGTAGTGCTTCATCGCCCAGAGCAGGCGGTCGGAGGGCACGGCGCCCACCCAGATGCCGAGGGCGCCCAGGTTCTGCGCGCCGATGACGCAGGGGCCGCCTACGTAGAGGGCGAAGTTCATGCCGTGCAGGTAGCGGTCGTT
>OMWF01000121.1 GCA_900314665.1 uncultured Actinomycetes bacterium | reverse complement strand
TGCATGATTTCAAGAGGCGAGAAGGCCTCTCAGGAACGAAGTCAGCCCTGCGCTCCGCTAGCATCCTGGGGCTTTCTCCCACTCGATGGCTCGGCCGAGGCACAAGACCTCGCAAAATTCAAATCTCGTACATCCTTCAGGCTGTTGGACGAACGGGGACCCATCGCGTAGGCGCAATCGCATTGCCTGCTCTCGGCACAATGCCGCGAGAGCTGCGTGCCTGGACACGAAATCCCTGCGTCACACGTCGGCGGCGGTCTTGGGCATCTTGACCAGCAGCACCAGGCCCACGATGAAGAGCAGGCCCACCGACAGCACACCCAGGTTGCCGTGACCGGTAATCTGCGTTACCACAGCTACGATGGCAGTGCCCAGCACCGCCGCATACTTGCCAAAGATGTCAAAGAAGCCGTAGTACTCGTTTGACCGCTCCTTGGGGATGAGCCGGCCGTAATAGCTGCGCGAGCAGGCTTGGATGCCGCCTTGGAAGAGGCCCACCGCAATGGCCAGCACCCAAAATGTGGCGGCGTTGACCAGGAAGAAGGCGGCAAAGATGGCGATGCAGGTATAGCCGACAACCCCCACGATGATCATCTTTCGGGTGCCCCGCTTTGAGGCGATGCGGCCGTAGGCAATGGCGCTGGGGAAGGCTACAAACTGAGTGACCAGCAGCGCAAGCAGGAGCTGGGTGGAGTCGATGCCCACAGACGATCCGTAGCTGGTGGCCATCGAGATGATGGTATGCACGCCGTCGATGTAGAAGAAGTACGCCACCATGTACATGAGCAGCGGCTTGTCTTTGGCGATGTCTCTGAGGGTGATGGCAAGCCCCTTGAGCGAGGCCGACACAGGATGGGGCTGGCGCTCCTTCCAGTGAGTCTGCTTGACGTTGCGAAGCAGCGGAATGGTAAAGATGGCCCACCAGGCGGCGGTGATGACGAAGGAGATGGCCATGGCCACGGTGAAGGGGATGCCCAGCGACTCACGCATCAACACCACGACCAGGCACACCAGGAAGGGCACGACCGACCCGATGTAGCCCCAGGCATAGCCATTTGAGGAGACCACATCCATCCGCTCGTCGCTGGTCACGTCCACCAAAAACGAGTCATAAAAGACCATCGACGAGTTGAGGCACACCGTCATGATGACATAAACGGCCAGGAAGGTGAGCCAATGGTGCGGGATGCCGAGCAGCGCGCCCAGCACCACTCCCGTGCCAAAGAACCCGATGAAGAACTTCTTCTTGTTGCCCTTGTAATCTGCCAACGAGCCGAGCACCGGCATCAGCAGGGCCACCACCAAAGTGGCGATAGTCGCCGCCCAGGCCCAGGCCACCATCGCCGGGGAGCCCTCGCCGGACAAGCCGGACTCCGCCGCCAAGTAGTTGAAGTAGATAGGAATCAGCGCCGTGGAGAGCAGCACCATTGCCGAATTAGCAACGTCATAGAGAACCCAGCTGCGCTCGCACTTAGTGAACTTGAACCGCGCCATGGACTGACGCCCCTTTCAAACGCGCTCCCCCGACAGGCTTGACCGAGACCACATGGTTCTGATGGTATGCATTGCTATAATCATCATATGCTGAGATGAGGTTCTCCTGGACAACAAAGGTCAGTATCCCATGCAGCGTTATCGGGACTGTCAACGTTGCGAAAAGTGAGGTCCAATGCCCGCGATTATCACCCATCACCTGTTTGGTACCGCCATCCAATCCCGCCTCGGCGAGGACGCCTTTCCCACCAACGACGAGCTCTCGGCCTTCTTACTGGGGAACCAGGGGCCTGACCCGCTGTTCTACATCGTCTTTTCTCGGAAGATGATCGAAGTCAAGCGCCTCGGATCGGACATGCACCAACGCAACATGGCCCGCTCGCTTGACGCCATGCGCGAGTTTGCCCGGGCGCTAACCGGCGACAGCAAGTCCATCGCCGATGCCTACCTCAAGGGCTTTATCTGCCACTACACACTTGACCGGACCGCGCATCCCTTTATCTACGCGCAGCAGAACCAGATCACCAGCGCAGGCGTCAAGGGCCTGGGGCCTGAGTCCGGCGGCTTTGTGCATTCGCAGATCGAGACGGACATCGACGCCGCTCTGCTCGAGCGCATGCTGGGACAGACCATCGCCACCTGGCGAGTCCATGACCACGTTCTCATCGCCTCAAACGAGGTATTGAACGTAATCGATAAGCTCTACCGTTACGCCGCCGCCGGCGTCTATGGTGTGGTTCTGCCGGCGGGCCAGTACGTCCGCGCGGTCAAGGACTTTAGGATCAGCGTGGCGGTGCTCCACTCCCCTACCGGCAAGGTCCGCTCTCTGGTGGGCGATGCGGAGCGCATCTTCCGCAGGCACTCCGTAGCGCAGGCCCTCTCACACCGGGTGGACGTGGGCGAGCATTCGGAGTGGGACAACGTCGAGCACGCCGCTTGGCAAAACCCCTTCACGGGCGAGACCAGCAATGCCAGCTTTGACGACCTCTTTGAGCAGGCCCAAGACCTGGCGCTCGACAATATCAAGCTGCACGAGGAGCTGCGCCCCAGCTTCGAGATTACGGGGACCTATAACTTCTCGGGAGACCCTGAGCTCAAGTAACGCAGCGCCTGATATCATGCCCGCAGGCGCAGGCGCCGCTAGGTTGGCGGCACGCCCGTACCGCACAATGCAGCGAGGGCCCCAGCAATCTGGGGCCCTCGCATTAGTTTGACGATCCTGATGGTCTGCCTTAAGCAGAAAGCCTTAGCCCTCGACGTCGGCGAAGGCGCCCTCCATGGTGAAGCCCTTCCAAGAAGGCTCACCGGTGTAGGTCATGACCTCCTCGGTGCCCTCCAGGGCGCGAATGGCGCCGGAAGCGCAGCCCTCCATCTCAAAGTCACCTGCATAGACGTAGACCGGGGCAATCCAGGAGACGCGATCCTTGACGTAGTTGACAAACAGCGGGTCGTGACTCACGCCGCCCGTCAGCACAATGCCGTCGACCTGGCCCTTGAGCACCGCCGCATAACCGCCGATGTACTTGGCCACCTGATAGGCCATGGCCTCGTAGACGATCTTGGCCCACTCGTCGCCAGCCTCAATGCGCTTGTCGATCTCGATGGCGTCATCGGTGCCCAGCAGGCCCACCAGGCCGCCGGTCTTGCCGATGACTTTGTCCATGTCCTTCTTCTCATGCGCGCCGTCGTAGCAAAGCTTGACGACCGGCTTGAGCGGGGCGTCGCCGGAGCGGTTGGGGGCAAAGGGGCCGGAGCCCTCGAGCACGTCGTTGGTGTCGACCATGCGCCCGTGGTTGTGGCAGGCCACAGACAGGCCGCCGCCCACGTGAGCCACAATCACGTTCACGTCCTTGTACGCCTTGCCCAGCTCGGTGGCGCAGCGCAGCGCACACTCCTTCTGGTTGAGGCAGTGCACGTGGCTCTTGCGATACACGCCGGGAAAGCCGGTGATGCGGGCCACGTCGTCCAGCTCGTCGGTATCGGGCTGGTTGACGGCGTATGCGGGCTTGCCACCCACGCGACGGGCCAGCTCAAAGAGGATGGGGGCGCCCAGGATGGCAGGGTGGTTGACGCCGGCGTTGAGCACGTGGTCGCAGACCTTCTCGTCAATCTTGAAGATGCCGCCCACCGTGGGGCCCATCGAGCCGCAGTACCCGGAGAAGGCGTCGATGTCCTCGAGCTTGACACCGTGCTTGTCGAGCTCGTCAATCACGCACTGCGTGCGCCACTCAAACTGATCCTTGGCCTGGTCAAAGCGGGCCAGCTCCTCGGCGGAGTGATGGATGTTGGCCTTGAAGACGGGCTCGGTGTTCTTGAAGAGGGCGACCTTGGTGGAGGTCGATCCCGGTGAGAGGGTCAGGATGATGTAATCGGTCATGTGCTCAAGTCCTTTCTGAGGGAAAGCGGTGGTGGTTGGGCAGTTCAAGAGGCGGGCGGCACGTGCGTCTCGGGGCACCCGACACACGTGCCGCCCGCATGCTACAAAGGCTTGCTACTTGCTCTGACGGCTGGCGGAGATGACCAGCATCGCGATGTCGCCCAGAATCTCCTCGACCGAGGAGCTGCGTGAGGAATCGGAGATGGGCAGGCGGAAGCCGGAGAGGGTGTGGCCAAAGCCCTTGCCGTGGGCAAAGAGCTGAACAATCTTGATGCCCAAGTTGGCGGCGTCGAGGTCGGGGAAGATGAGCACGTTGGCACGGCCGGCAACCTCGGAGTCGCGCTTGACCTTGCGCTCGGCCACCTTGGGGACGATGGCGGCGTCAAGCTGGAACTCACCGTCGATTTTGAGGTCCGGGCGGCGCTGCTTGGCGATCTCCAGGGCCTTGAGGGTGTTCTCGGTGCTGGCAGAGGTGCCAGACCCCAGCGTGGAGAACGACAAGAACGCGACCCGCGGGTCCCAGCCCAGGATGGCGGCGGCGTTGTCGGCGGTGGCGATGGCGATCGAGGCCAGCTCCTCAGGGTTGGGCTCGGGGTTCAAGCCGCAATCGGCAAAGACGACGGTGTCGCCCTCGGGGCCCTCAAAGCCCGGCACCTCGACGATGGCCATCAGCGAGGAGACGTCGACGCCCTCGGACAGTCCCACGACCTCCTGGGCCGCCATCAGGACCTCGCCCGTGGTGGAGGTGTGGCCGGCAAACGTGCAGTCCACGTCGCCCACAGACTCGAGGATCAGCGCGTAGTACAGCGGCTTCTTGGCGCGGCGGTTGTAGCTCTTCTCGGAGAGCATCCGAGGCTCAGCAGCCATGTAGCGGCTGACGAGCTCAGTCCGGGCGGCCTCGTCGGTGATGTCGACAATCTCCATGCCCTCGGTGGAAACGCCGGTCTTCTCGGCCGTCTCCTTGATTACTGCCGGGTCATTGACCAGCACCGGCGTGCCGATG
>OMWF01000011.1 GCA_900314665.1 uncultured Actinomycetes bacterium | reverse complement strand
TGGCGACGCATCGAGCCAGTACGCCATCGCCTGCAATCCCACCAACTTTGCGGATGCGGTCTCGATCTCTGGTTGGGCCTATGCCGATAAGGTCCCCATCATGCTTCAGACCTGGGGAGACACCGCAGCTGAGCGCGGCTTTGAGGAGGACTCTCTGGAGTTGCTCCAAGGCCGGCAGGTCGTCGTCTGCGGTGGTACGGGCGCGGTCTCCGAGGAGTCGGTGGCGGGCCTTGACGTGGCGGTGCGGTTGGGCGGCGACACGCTCTACGACACTAATCTGGCCATTGTCGATTGGGAGCTTGCGCACGGCATGACGGTTGAGGACGTGTCCGTGGCCTCGAGCATCTACAGCTTCAACGGCGTTGACGCGCTGGCGGCGAGCGCCCTGGCGGGGCGGGCCCACGGCGTGATCCTGCTCGCCCAATCAAACCCTGACTACGAGCCATACGTCTACACAGAATCGGCCCTCTCCTTTGTGGGCGAGCATGCTATCGAGATTAAAGCCGTTCATGTCCTTGGTGGGGAAATAGCCCAGACGGCAGATTTTTATACCGCCATTGAACAGGCGTTTTAAACAGATAACAACGTTACGATAGAACGTAACCACAACAATAACTTATGGCATAAAAACAAAATGTTCCCTAAAAAAGCGGTTCTGTGCGTCCACGGAATCTCCACAGAACGTACAATAGCAATTTGTCGGAAGGCTTATGTACTCATAAGCAATGCTTATTGAGTTATGCATAAATGCTTTTACGATGGGCACTTATGCCTAGCGAGGAGGAGGCTCGCGAGGGGTGCCGACCCTGCAAGACATTGAAGGACGTCTTGCTGGGGGTTCAGGGTTCCCGGCGCGCATACAGGGAATGCGTGCTGTCCATGAGAAAGAACGTCTATCTGGAGGGGGATTGTATGAGCGAAGAAGCTACTGCTGAGAGCACTGCCGTTCAGGTCCACAAACCGCTGTCAAAGTCGTTGAAGATCTTCTACGGCGTCGGCGACTTTGGTTTCAACCTGATGTCTTCGGTCGAGACCTACTACTTTGTGTTCTTCCTGACTAACTTCGCCATGTTCGACCCGGCTACTGCTGCTCTCATCTCCGGCATTGGCTCCACCGTCGACGCCATCCTGGGATGGATGTACGGCGGCTTCATCAACTCGCTGAAGCCTATGCGCTGGGGTCGTTATCGCTCTTGGCTGCTGGTTCTGCCCTGGCTGGTACCTATCCTGTTCTGCCTCGAGTTCACGCGCTTCGTTGAGAACACTGCCCTGGCGGCTGCTCTCATCGTTTTCTTCAACGTGACTTCGCACATGGCATGGGACTTCCCGTACGTGTCCAACGTCTCGCTGATCGCCATCGCGGGCTCCAACGCTCAGGACCGTGCACACCTCGCATCTACGCGCGGCATGTGGTCCAACGCCTCTAAGATCGTCTTCGCCTACCTCATTCCGCCTATCGCCTCCGTGGGTGCCATGTGGTTTGGCAAGACCAACCAGTACGCCTTCTGCGCATTTGTCATGGGCGTCATCATGGCCGTTCTGTACTACGTGCACTTCCGTATGTTCAAAGGCTATGAGAAGGAATACACCAAGGAAGAGCTGGCCAACTACAAGCGCGATAAGAACGACGCCGGCCGCACCACGTTCAAGGACCTCGGCCGCGCGCTGGTCTCCAACCCGCCGCTGATCTTCCTGCTTCTTGCTGATATCGCCAAGTGGGTCTTCAACTTCATGTGCGCCGGTATCGCCGCCTACTACTTCACCTACGCGGTCTTCCAGCCCGGCATGGTCGCGACCTACATCTTCATCTCCAACATCCTGTGCGTCATTGGCGCCTACCTGTCCGCTCCGTTTGCCCGTGCCCTGAAGTCGACCCGCAACGCCATGGTCTTTGCTTTCATCTTCATGGCTGTCGTGATCTTCATCGCCCGCGCCAACTACTTCAACATGTGGTGGGTCATCATCTTCATGTCGCTCGGCCAGTTTGGCTACGGCATCACCTACGCTTGCTCCACCGCTATGTACTCCGACTGCGTTGTTTACAACGAGTGGAAGAACAAGACCAACGCTGCTGGTTGGATCTCTGGTCTGCAGCTCTTCCCCCTCAAGATCGGTTTCGTCGCCCGTGGCATCATCATCCCGCTGCTGCTCGGTGCTGTCGGCTTCGTCTCTGCTTCTGAGTTTGCCCCGTTCGTGGTGGGCGGCGCTCGCCACGAGGAGATGCTCGGCTACATCGCTCAGGGCCAGGGTATCGACGAGCTCACCAACCGCTACATCGAGTTCATGTCTGGTATCGGCACCGGCTTCATGGTCGTGCCCGCCGTCCTGCTCATCATCGGCGCCGTCCTGCTTCTCATCGGTTACCATCTGACCCCGGCCAAGCTGGCTGAGTACCAGAAGGAGATCGACGCTCGCAAGGCCGCCGCTCTGCAGGCATAACGTGAAGCTCTAACACACGGTTTTAGCAAGCGCAAACGTATTGGGAAGGCCCGCACCCTGGCGGGCCTTCCTTTTTTATGCAGAGGTGGAGCACGTCGTGGGCGGTGCCTCCTGGTGGCGCAGCGATGGCGGAGCTGGGTGCGGCTGATGTCCCGGGGGAATCTCGCCCAGGGCGATGGCCAAGCAAGGCGTGCACTTGCGCATGGCGTGCGCCCCAGGGACAAGGAAGCTCGTCCGCCGAG
Source organism: uncultured Actinomycetes bacterium (assembly GCA_900314665.1). Lineage (GTDB taxonomy): Bacteria > Actinomycetota > Coriobacteriia > Coriobacteriales > RUG033 > RUG033. The sequence goes on along the minus strand of OMWF01000011.1, from coordinate 414 downwards.
GTAGCCTGAACTGCAGAGACACCTCAAACTTCCATACTTGGGGCTCTTGTACAGACCATGCGCGCTCAAAGCCCGGGAAGCGGCCGATCTGAGCGGGGGTGATGCGCCCGAACGTCTCGCATCCTAACGCTCGGGGCAGGCTCGCCCAGTGTCTACTCCAATTTTTGACGGCTTTGGCCAGACATCGACCCATCGCGGCGCGGTCGACCGGATCAGCAAGGCGTGTACCTGCGGCTGCGCTTTTGCATGTCTCCTCGCGACGCCTCTCGAGACGCCGGCTTTGGCCAAAGCCGTCAAAAGTTGGAGCGGAGCGTCGACGTAACGATGTTCTCCGGCCAAAGCCGTCAAAAATTGGAGTCTGCGGGGGCGTGGACAGCTGAACTTGAGTCGTGAGCCTCGCGGATGATTCGCGTC
>OMWF01000120.1 GCA_900314665.1 uncultured Actinomycetes bacterium | reverse complement strand
ATCCACGTCACGGCGCTGGGTAGCCGGCCCGCATGAGATGTAGACCACGCGCCGAGGACCCAGCTCAGCCAGGCTCCGCAGGAACTGCTCGCTCGACCCGCTGCGCGGCGGGTCGAGAAAAGCCGCGTCGAAGTGCTCTCCCTGACGCGCCGCCTCAAGCGCCCACTCGCTCGAGTCCCCCACCGCAAATCGCACGTTATTTATCTCGTTCAGGCGGGCGTTGGCCCGGGCGTCGCGCACCGCGGAAGCGTTGCGCTCCACCCCCACCACCTCGGCTGCCTGCCGAGAGGCCACCAGTCCGATGGTACCGATGCCGCAGTACGCATCCAGCACCCTCTGGCCGCCGTCGAGGCCCGCAAGTTCCATGGCGCGCCCGTAGAGCTTCTCGGTCTGGATGGGATTGGTCTGGTAGAAGGACTGCGAAGAGATCCTGAAGCGGCAGCCGCACAGCACGTCGGTGATGAATCCGCGCCCGTAGATGACCACCTCGCGGTCGCCCAGCACGGCGTTGGTGTCACGGTCGTTGATGTTGATGACAACGGTCGAGACGCTTGGCTGCCGCTCCACCAGCTCCCGGGCAAACGACTTGCGGCTGGGGATGTCTCGGCTGGTAAGTACCAGGGTGACGATGGACTCCCCGGTAAACCGGCTGGTACGCACCATGACATGGCGGAGAAGGCCGGTCCCGTTGTCCTCGTCGTAAGCCTCGATGCCGTAGCTTGCGGCCATTTCGGCCACGGTGGCGATGATGTCGCGGGCCTCACCAGCCTCCACCAGGCATTTCTCGACCGGGATGATGCGATGGCTGTGCTCGGCGTACATTCCGTAGCGCAGAGAGGTGCGCGGGCGCCGGTGCCCCTTGCTTGAGACCTTCCGCTTGGGCGCGGGGCCGGGGGCAAACGGGGCGATGACCTTGTTGCGGTAGCCTGCGGGCGTGTCCATCCCGATGATGGGATCGAGCATCGCCCCGCGCTTGAGATAGGGCGTAAAGAGCTCCTTGATAGTCTGCTGCTTGCGGGCCAGCTGGTCGTGATAGGGGACGTCCAACCACTGGCATCCGCCGCAGCGGCGCTCGATGGCGCACCGGTATGTGGATTCGCTCATGTTGAAGCCCCCTTGCATCGCCCTGCTCTTCTCGCATTGTATGGGCTTGCCGCCGCCAAACGCCACGGGGAGCCGCACCTGGCAGCAATCACCGGGCCGCAGGGCTGCACCCGCGCTACCATGGGGCTCATGACTACGAGAGCAGACGACAAGAGCAACCCGCAGAAAGCCTCAGGAGAGGCGCAGGCCGAGCAGCGCCCCGCCTCCCATCCGCTGCGCCTGACCGTGCTGGGGAGCGGCTCCAAAGGCAACTGCGCGGTGGTGAGCGGACCCGAAGGCGCCCTCCTCATCGACGCGGGCTTCTCCAAGAAGGAGACCTTGCGGCGCTTGGAGCTGGTCGGCATCGACCCGGCCAACATCAAGGCGCTCATCGTCACCCATGAGCACAGCGACCACATCAAGGGCCTGGGCGTCGTGGGCCGCGGTCTGAAGGTGCCCGTCTACGCCAGTCGCGGCACCGCCAGCACCTCGGGGCTGCGCAGGCAGGCCCCCGAAGCGATCACCTTTGGAAACGAGGACGAGCTGACGCTGGCGGGAATCTCCGTCAAGGTCTTCCCCACCAGCCACGATGCGGCCGACCCGGTGGGATTCCGCTTCAGCTGGGCCGGAGCGGACGGCAGCCGCGACGACATCGGCTACCTCACCGACTCGGGCGTGCTCACCGGAGCGGCGGAGGAGGCCCTGCGCGAGGTGCGGGTGCTCGCCATTGAGGCCAACCACGACCCGCAGATGCTCGCCACCGGGCCCTACCCCTACGTCCTCAAGCAGCGCATATCCAGCGCCACCGGGCACCTCTCCAACACCCAGAGCGCGGAGGGGCTGACCCGGCTCCTATCCGACCGTCTGGAGTCCGTGGTGGCCATGCACCTGAGCGAGACCAACAACCTGCACGAGCTTCCCGTGCAGAGCCTGTCCGCGGCGCTCGAGCGCGCGGGAGTCGCCGCCCGGGCGACGGCCGCTTGGCAGGGACTTCCTGTCTCGGTGGGATAGAGGTGGCTGCGATGCACAACGACGCGCACTCCTTCTTGACGCAGGTGACCCTGGCGGTAGACGCGATAGTCTCGCCCGCGTACGCGGTGGGCGGATGCGTGCGCGACACCCTGCTGGGCAGGCCTGTGCACGACTACGACTTCACCACCCCGATGAATCCGGACCAGGTCGAGCGTGCGGTCCGCGAGGCGGGACGCCACCCCTACCTGGCCGGCAAGCGCTTTGGGACGGTGGGATTCAAGCTGCCTCCCGCTGCCATGCGCACGCTGGCCGGGCTGCCCCAGGACCCTGCGCCCGACGCGCCCCAGCCCCCCGCGCTCTTCGTAGAGGTCACCACCTTCCGCAGCGAAGAGTACCAGCCGGACAGCCGAAAGCCCCTGGTGAGCTTTGGCACCTCGCTTGTAGAGGACCTCTCCCGACGCGACTTCACCATCAACGCGCTGGCCTTTGACGGCCGAGAAGTGCACGACCCCTTCGACGGCGAAAAGGACCTAAAGCGCAAGGTCGTACGCGCGGTGGGAGACCCGATTGCGCGGTTGTCCGAAGACCCGCTGCGCACGCTGCGCGCTGCCCGCTTTGCCGCCCAGCTGGGCTTCTCGGTCGATTCCGAGCTTGCCGCCGCCATGGAGAAGACCCGGGTGCGCCTGGCCACCGTGAGCCACGAGCGCTGGCTTATCGAGATGGACAAGCTGCTGGCAGCCCCGCACGCAGACGCCGGCCTCGAGCTGCTGCGCGAGTGCGGGGTGCTGCGCCTCATCATCCCCGAGGCGGCAAGCCTCGCGCTTGTCTGCGGCAGCAATGCCTGGGAGGAGACGCTGCGGCGGGTGCAGGCCGCACCGCAGACCCCCGAGGCGCGTTGGGCGGCATTGCTCGGCTGCTGCGGACAAGCCGCCGGGGCGCAGGAACCCGACGAGGCCTGCGAGGTCTCGATTGAGGTCGCTCATCGGACCGGGTACGGTTTGCGCTGGTCAAAGGCCCGACACCAGGCAGTGGAGCAGCTCATCAGAGAGCGGGGGGCCGACACCGCCCGCTGACGCTCACCCATGCGCCGCCAAGCCGGCGAGCTTTGCTCAGGAGGCCGGCCGGTCGATCTGGTCGCGCGGGTCAAAGAGGTCGTTGGGCGGCACCAGGACCTCCTCCATCCCCATCTCCTCGAGCCAGGCCCGGGTATGGGTGGGAGCAGCGCCGTCTCCGTCGAAGTCTGCGGTATAGCACAAGGCGTCCACCAGGGTGATGTTGTGCATGAGGTCGGCCATGGTATCCACGTCGGGGATGGGCGGCAGGTAGAGCGCCGGCAGACTAGCTTCCTGGGCCTTGCGGATGTAGGCCGGCAGCACCGTGAGACCGGACCGGTTGTAGTAGACGCCGCTGTGATCAAAGCTCGTAGTGCGGGTCCACCCCACCGCCGAGACACCCATCTCCTGGTCGGGAGCGACCACGATGCCGCCCATCGGGCTTGCGTCGAGGGTGTGCAGCGCGGTGAACCCGCGCACGATGTCATAGCTGGTAAGCGCCGGCATGTCGCAGCCCATCGAGAAGACCGCGTCGGCTCCGCCGGCAAAGGCCTGGGCAAAGGCGTCGTTGTAGTGCTCATCAAAGCTGGCGCCCTCATCGCAGACGACGGCCAGGGGGCGCGGCCAGGGGCCCGCCTGCTCCATGAGCTCGCGCATAGCGGGCACGTTGGCTGCGGGCGTGGTGGAGATGACCAGCTCGTAGACGTCCTCAACCCCCTCAGAGGGGTGGTTCTCGAGGTAGGACAGGCCCGCGCAGCAGGTCTGCACCACGTCCAACAGCATGCAGCGGTAGAGCTTGCAGGCCTGCTCGGGCTCGAAGACTCCATCCTTCAGGGTGGAGAGCCTGGTCTTGACCCGGCCCACCTCGGGCACCTTGCTAAACAGCAGCAGCACGTTCTTTCGTTGTCCCACGTATCCTCCAGCCCTCAGACCTGCATCGCAGGACGCATCCCGCGCGTCGGCGAATCCTCATCCGCCCCCGCCGCGCGAGTTCCCGCCCTGTCCGCTCTCGCCGCGCGGGTTTCCGCCTTGCCCGCTCCCGCCGCACGCAGGGAACCCGGCTGCAGCGCTCCTCCGCACAGGCCCCGCAATTGTCTTATAGTTTACAGAGCATAGTTCTCATAAAGACCCGCTCTGTTGTTCAGCGCTATGGTACACGCTCGATGAGCGCCGCACGGGCAGCATCGAGCCGGAGGGGTGCACCGGAGGGGAGGATCATGGAATCGCCGCGCAACGAGGATGCCCTCACCGCACCCGAAGTGGCTTCAATCCTGCAGATCAACCGCAACACGGTCTACGCCCTGGCCAAGGAGGGGGCGCTCAACTCCTACCGGGTGGGCCGCAAGCTGCGCTTCACGATGAAGGACGTGCAGTCCTACATCAATTCTGCCAAGCACAACGCCCCCGCTCCGGCAGCTGCGCCCGTAGAGGCTGCAGCCCCCGGCGCCAAAGGCGCGGAAGGCGCCCGCTTTGCCATTGGCGGTCACGACATGATGCTCGACATCACCGCCAACTACCTGGCCGCCATGAACCTGCCGGTGCAGCGCTCATACACCAGCAGCTACCAGGCGCTTGTCGACCTCTACCAAGGCCGTTCCCAGGCGGCGGGCATCCACCTGTGGGATGGCGAGACCAACACCTACAACCTCCCCTACGTGCGACGGCTGCTCCCCGGAATCCCGTGCGTGGTCTTCAGGCTGGCGAGCCGGAGCCAGGGGCTGCTCGTCAGGCAGGGAAACCCTCTGGGGCTGCGCCGGTGGTCGGACCTGCTGCTTCCAGAGGTCGTGCTGGCCAACCGCGAGAAGGGCGCGGGCGCGCGGGTGCTGCTCGATGAGCACCTGCGCATGCTCGAAGCGCCCTACCAGGCCATTCAGGGTTATGACCGGGAGCTCTCGAGCGAGCTGGCGGTGGGCACCTTTGTGGCGCAGGGCCTCGCCGATGTGGGCATTGGCAGCGAGAAGACCTTTCAGCACGTGCCGGGCCTCGATTACCTGCCGCTTGTCACCGAGACTCTGGACCTGGTGGTGCTCAAGACGCCGCAGACCAAGAAGACCATTCGCTCCGTCCGCAGCCTGCTCACCACCCGTGGCTTTCAAGCCGAGTTCAAAGGTACCATCGGGCTGGACATCAGCAAGATGGGAGCGATCATCTATGAGTGCTGACGAGAAGCGCGCCGGCAGCGGGGCAGCCGGCAAGAAGGGCCAGGACCCCGCCCAAAAGACCAAGCCCGCCTCGGAGTTCATCCGCCCCGAAAACGAGGACGACGACGGCTACGACCCCTACTCCGACCGTCGTTCCGAGCCGCCCCTCTTTGAGCGCGACCCCTGGGACTGAGGACGCCAACCGCTATCCGCGACCGATGAGCAGCACCACCAGCACGATGATCACCACGATAAGGGCGACCACGATGCCCAGTTTGACGAACTTGGT
>OMWF01000010.1 GCA_900314665.1 uncultured Actinomycetes bacterium | reverse complement strand
GTTGTGAGCCTGCCGGTAACCCTTGAAGAGAGGGCGCTGCTCGAGGCTCGCAACCCTGCCCGCCTGCTGCGTTCGCTCGGGGCTCTGACCGCACCCGGTGTCAGCGTGAGGGCGGCTCGCTTTGAGCGCCCGGGGTTCTCGGCACGCTTCGACGCAGTCTCACGCGAGTACCGCTATCGCATCGTGACTGGTCCTGCGGAGCCCGTATTTCTCAGGGACTTCAGCTGGTGGCTGCAGGTGCCTGCGCTTGACGTGTCGGCCATGCGCGAGGCGTCGCGCTGCCTCATAGGCGAACGTGACTTCAAGTCGTTCTGCCTTGCGAGGTCTGCCGAGGGCAAACCGACTCATCGCTATCTTGAGTGCGTAGACATTGGCCCGGAGGTCGTGATGGGGGAGGAGTGCCTCACCGTCCGCATCGTGGGCAATGCGTTTCTCCACAACATGGTGCGAACCATCGTGGGGAGTCTGGTCGAGGTTGGCTGCGGGCATCGAGACCCGGCTTGGATGAGCCAGGTGTTGGCGGCCCGCGACCGCACAGCCGCTGGCCAGACCGCCCCTGCTCAGGGACTCGTGTTCTGGAAGGTCAACTACACCGGGGTGAGACGGCACTGAGCAGGATGTTCCAAGTTCAAACAAGGTAACGGGCATGGAGAAGCCAGCACCCTCCTTCTGCCCGGCTATGAGTCGTCATCGGTCATGGCGGTTGTGAATGCAGAGGCGACAAGGCGGTTGAGCAGTCGCATGTGAAAGAAGGTTCTCAGACCACTGGGTAACGGTGCGTTATAGTTTGGCGACGCAAACCAGCCGTTGGCAGCGAACTTTCCAAAACAGAAGGCTTGAGCGTTGACGCGGCTGGGGCATGAACGTATTTTGTAACGGTCCGTTACGGATTTATCCGCAACCACTGTAAGCTGAAGCATTTGGGAGGGTTTTCGTGAAGACGACGCATTACGCCAAGCCCGGCGAGGTCGAGCGCGAGTGGCTGCTCATCGATGCCACCGACCAGGTCCTCGGGCGCGTGGCAACCGAGGCTGCCCGCCTCCTGCGTGGCAAGCATAAGCCGCTGTACACGCCGCACACCGACACGGGCGACTTCGTGATCATCATCAACGCCGACAAGATTCGCGTCACCGGCAAGAAAATGACCGACAAGGTCTACTACCATCACACCGGCTACAACGGAGGTCTCAAGTCCGAGACCCTCGCTGAGGCTATGGAAAAGCACCCCGAGCGCGTCATCGAGCACGCGGTGAAGGGCATGCTCCCCAAGAACACCCTGGGCCGCCAGATGGGCATGAAGCTCAAGGTCTACGCTGGCCCCGACCATCCGCATGCTGCGCAGAAGCCGCGCGAGATCAAGCTGGAGGCATAACCCATGGCTGAGAACAACGCCGTTTACTACGGCACGGGCCGCCGCAAGAACGCTGTCGCCCGCGTCCGTCTCGTTCCCGGTACCGGCAAGGTCACCGTCAACAAGCGCGATGGCAAGGAGTACTTTGGCCGCGAGGCTCTCCTCAACTACGCGCTGACCCCCTTCAAGGTCACCGACACCGTCGACCACTTCGACGTCATCGCCATCCTCGATGGCGGCGGCATCTCCGGCCAGGCCGGCGCCCTGCGTCACGGCATCTCCCGCGCCCTGCTCGAGGCCGGCGACTACCGCGCCGATCTGAAGAAGGCCGGCTACCTCACCCGCGACCCCCGTATGGTCGAGCGAAAGAAGTACGGCCTCAAGAAGGCCCGCAAGCGTCCGCAGTTCTCCAAGCGCTAAGGCTGCATCGCTTACAGAAGCGTCATACAAAGCCCGCCGGCTTGCAACGCCGGCGGGCTTTTATTACTCGCTCAATGCCTGATACGGCTTTCTCTCTATTTTGGTGCGAATCTTTGGAGTGGAAGAGTTTGTGGAAATGCGTCGGCATGCCTACCTGCGATGAAGCTGGTCGAAACATATTGCTACAGGAAGTGCATCCCGCATGCGACAAGTGCTGCCTCTTCTGACTTCAATCATGCACAGGCTCGAATCCCGCACGTTCAAGTTTCAATGCGCCTCGAAACCATGTAAAAGTTTACATCTCGTACATCCGGCTGGTCGGAGTGCCCTGTCTGATCCGGACCGGACGAGCTCTGCCAGGGGTGTTCCCATGGTTCTGCCAAACCGGATATGATTGGCTGGTGACGGGGTCCTTTGGGGGAGGAATCGAGCTTGCACGCTGCTTGCTTCCTGGGACTTTCGCATGATTGGTGGCGTCGTCCAGACACGACATGCTGCAACGGCTCGAAACCCGTGCAGCGCCTACCTGGGCGAGGGCTCAAACCCCCGTAAGCCTCAAGTCGCGCATATCGCTCATCTGGCAGGGGCTCGGCAACCCGCTCGGTGCGGCAGGGGTTCTGATGCAAACGACAGAGGCATGATGCAAATGTAACAAAACGCGAGGTTTTCTCCGGTGGGAACCCGACTACATAGGGGCGTCTCCGGCAAAAGCCCAGGATTCGCATCGGCGGCGGCCCCCGCGGGCCCCTCTCTCGGAGGTCCGGCGCTGAAAAACTTCGCGTTTTGTTACATTTGCATCAGAGCGGAGCCGCCGGAGCTCAGATTCTTCGCGTTTTGTTACATT
>OMWF01000186.1 GCA_900314665.1 uncultured Actinomycetes bacterium | reverse complement strand
GCGGGCGACCTCAAAGTAGCCGCTCTGGTGGCAGTCAACGCCCTTGGATGCGTGGTCGATGAGCACGGCGCGGTGCTTGCGGGCGCCCTGGCGGAGGACGGCGCCTCGACGCTCACTGCCGAGCAGGCGGAGCAAGCCCTGATAGCCGGCCAGAGTCAGATGAGCTATGCAAAGACTGAGCCTGGCCCGGTCGCCAATACGGTTCTGGCCTGCGTGGTGACCAATGCCAAGCTGACAAAGGACCAGCTCACTCGGGTGTGTGCGATGACCCATGATGGATTTGCCCGCGCGATCCGCCCGGCGCACACGAGCTTTGACGGCGATGCGGCGTTTGCGCTGGCAACGGGGGCAGTTACTGCTCAGCAGGACGTCGTGGGCATGCTGGCTGCCGACGTGGTTGAGCACGCCATCAGGCGGGCCGTTCTTATGGCCCAAGGCGGCTACGGATTGAAGAGCGTCAGGGACCTGGGACGCTGAGGGCCCCGCTCGGCTGGCTGCGTCTGCGTCTGCTCACGCCTGGCCTGGCAAGCATGCGGGCCGCGGCAGGGCTCTTGTCCCCTTGCCGCGGCCCGCATGCGTCTTGGTGTACGTATTGACCCGACCCACTCTCCTGCCGCGAGGCAATGCGCCGCAGCGCTACTTGGTGGAGACGGTGGGTATCTCGTCTGTCGCCTGCTCGTCCAGGTTGTCGTCGTACACATAGTGCTTGGTCTCACGCGCAACTACGCCGCTCAGCAGCAGCACCACGATGATGTTGGGGATGGCCATCAAGGCGTTGGCGATGTCGGAGGCGGTCCACACCGCATTGCCCACGCCGATGGCGCCCAGGAACGCGACGGCCACATAGATGACCTGGTAGGGACGGACGCCGTGCTTGCCAAAGAGATAGGCGGCGGCGCGGTTGCCGTAGTAGCTCCAGCCCAGGATCGTGGAGTACGAGAAGAGCACCAGGCCCACCACCAGAATCGGGGTTCCCACGTACGGGATGGTGGCAAAGGCCTCGTTGGTGAGCGCGGCGCCGGCGGTGATTTTGCCGGCCAGGATGTCGGCGGCAATCTGCGGGTTGGCGATCATGGTCGAGACCAGCACGATGCCGGTCAGAGCGCAGATGACGACCGTGTCCCAGAAGGTGCCGGTCATGGAGACCAGCGCCTGACGGGCGGGGTTGCGGGTGGTGGCAGCGGCGGCCACGATGGGGGCGGAGCCCAGGCCGGACTCGTTGGAGAAGAGGCCGCGCGCGCAGCCAAACTGCAAGGCCACCATCAGGCCGGACCCGACGGCGCCGCCAAAGGCCGCACGCGGGGTGAAGGCGCACTCAAAGATGAGGGCGATGGCGGGGCCAACATACTGCCAGTTGATGCAGATGATGGCGATGCAGCCGACCACGTACAGGACGGCCATGACAGGGACCAGCTTCTCGCATACGCGGGAGATGGACTTGACGCCGCCAAAGATGACGATGGAGACCAGGATGACCACGATGAGGCCCACGGCCCATGAGGGAACGCCGGGGAAGTTGGTGGTGATGACCGAGGAGAGCGAGTTGGACTGCACGGCCGAGCCGATACCAAAGGAGGCGATGACCGCAAAGACGGCAAAGAGCACCGAACCGAGAGTCGCCCACCAGGGGTTGGACCCGTCCTTGCGCTGGAAGGCGCGCTTCCAGGCGTACATAGCGCCGCCCAGCATGTTGCCGTTGTGGTCCTTGACGCGGTATTTGACCGAGACGTAGGTCTCGGCGTACTTGGTGGCGATGCCAAAGACGCCGGTGAACCACATCCACAGCACCGCGCCGGGGCCGCCGGAGAGGACGGCGGTGGCTACGCCGACGATGTTTCCGGTGCCGATGGTGGCCGAGAGCGCCGTGGTGAGGGCGCCAAACTGACTGATGTCGCCTTCGGCGTCGGGGTCGCGGGTGATGGAGAGCTTGATGCCCTTGCCCAGCTTGCGCTGTATGAAGCCGGTTCGACAGGTAAGGAATACGTGGGACCCCAGCAGCAACGTGATCATGGCCGGGCCCCAGACTATCGCGTCAATCGCGTCGAGCACTGCGACGATACCCATATGCTCCCCCTTTGTGCCGTGCATCCGGATGCCGATGCGTCCGTGCGCGCAATGTCATCCGAGTCCCCTGCAGAACGGATGCGCTTGACCGGGCAGCAAGCAGTTTCCGTTCTATCGAAACGATAATGGAACTGGTATAGCGCAGCGGTGCAGTGGAGCGAGTCGTCCTCAGGGAGCACGGCGGGACGAACGGCCGAGGAGACGGGCAGGTGGACGCCCTGAAACCTTATCGAAACGTTTCATCGGAGCGTTTCCGGCAGCGATACGT
>OMWF01000113.1 GCA_900314665.1 uncultured Actinomycetes bacterium | reverse complement strand
CAGATGGGCACGTACCCGGCACCCGGAGTGATGACGACCAAACCCGCCAGGCAGCCGGTGCAGGCGCCCATCAAGGTGGGCTTGCCGATGACGACCGTGTCGATGATCATCCACATGCAGATGCCGGTGGAGCCCGCCGCCAGCGTGGTTATGAAGGCGTACCCGGTCAGCCCATTTGCGCACAGGGCGGAGCCGGAGTTGAAGGCAAACCAGCCAAACCATAGAAGCGCCGCCCCCAGCAGGATGAACGGGATGTTGTGCGGCCGGTACGTGAGAAACCCATTGCCCCGCCGCGGCCCCACCAGCAGGCAGAGCACCAAACCGGAGACGCCCGACGAGATGTGCACGACGTCACCGCCGGCAAAGTCGAGGGCACCAAGCCGGGCGATAAGCCCGCCGCCCCACACCATGTGCGCCAGCGGCGCGTACACGAGCAGCATCCAGGCCGCCACGAAGGCCATGATGTGTGAGAACTTGACGCGCTCGACCACCGATCCGGTGATGATTGCCGCCGTCACCAGCGCAAACGCGCCCTGATAGGCGGCAAAGACAAGCTCGGGGATGGTGGTGCCCTCACGTACCGTATCGGGGCTCATGCCGCTCAAGAAGAGCTTGTCAAAGCCACCGATGATGGGATTTGACCCGTCGCCGCCAAAAGCTATCGAGTACGCGGCGGCGATCCAAATCACACCCACCGCGCCGCAGCAGGCAAACGACATGAACATGGTGTTTATCACGTTCTTGCGACGCACCATACCGCCATAGAAGTAGGCGAGCGCCGGGGTCATGAGAACCACCATCGCCGTGCAGATGAGCATGTATGCAGTATCGCCGGTATCGATCACAGTCGGCTCCCCTATTCGATTTCCTGAGTGCTTGCTGCCGGAAGTCCAGGCGCCCGGCCGCACCCTGGCGGCAGCGCCCAACCGCGCGATGCGGTTCGGACATGCACTGATAATCGAATGGGAATGTTTCAGCGGTATTTCTCTGGCAATCACGAAATGCAACAGCAGCACCTTGGAAACCCGCAGGCAACGATGCTTCCGCTCAACCCCGGTTTCGATACCGCCCCGCCGCAACGCCAGTCATCGCCGCTTTCAATACCCTCCATGCGCAGCGGCCACCGCCGCCCGTCTAGGGCCGCGGGGGCCGCTGTCGCCACTGGGTGGGTTGGCCCACAGAGGCCAATTCGGACTGCGATGGGCGTGTCCAACCTCTTAGTGGGCTTCAGCCCAGGTCTTTCCGCTGGAGACGTCCACAATCAGCGGGACGTTTAGCTTAACGATGTTGGACATGGCATCGCCCACCAGGTCGGAGAGGGCGTCCAGCTCGGAGAGCGGGCACTCAAAGTCCAGCTCGTCGTGTACCTGAAGCACCAGCCGTGCGGAGAGCTTGGCCTCGTGCATGCGTCGTGCCACCTCGGCCATGGCCAGCTTGATGATGTCGGCGGCGCTGCCCTGCATGGGGTGGTTCATCGCCGTGCGCTCGCCAAAGCTGCGCAGGTTGGCGTTGCGGCTGGCCAGCTCGGGAATGTGACGCCGGCGGCCAAAGATGGTCTCGGCATAGCCCTTCTCCTTGGCCTCCTTGACCGTGCGATCGAGGTAGGAGCGTACGTCGGGATAGCTCTCAAAGTAGCGGTCGATCATCTCCTGGGCCTCGCCCATCGAGATGTGCAGGCTCTGCGAGAGGCCAAAGGCCTGCTGGCCGTAGACGATGCCAAAGTTGACGGCTTTGGCCCGTGAACGCATCTCGGGGGTGACGTCGTCAAAGTCCACGCCAAAGACCCGCGCCGCGGTGGAGCGGTGAAAATCCGCCCCGCTGTTGAAGGCGCCCATCAGGTGCTCGTCTGCCGAGAGGTGCGCCAGCAGCCGGAGCTCGATCTGCGAGTAGTCTGCGGAGACAAAGACGTAGTCGTCCTCGCAAGGGGTGAAGGCCTCCCGCACCCGCCGGCCAAAGTCCGTGCGCACCGGGATGTTCTGCAGGTTGGGGTCGCTCGATGAGAGGCGTCCGGTGGTGGTGATGGTCTGGTTGAACGTGGTGTGCAGGCGCTTGTCGCCGTAGGCGTTGGCCATCTCGGGCAGGGCGTCGAGATAGGTGGACTTCATCTTGGCCAGCTCGCGGTAGCGCAGGACCTTCTCTGGCAGCGGATGGATGTCCGCCAGCGAGGTCAGGACCTTGGCATCGGTAGAGTAGCCGGTCTTGGTCTTCTTGCGCACGGGCAGCTCGAGCTTCTCAAAGAGCACGGCTCCCAACTGCTTGGGCGAGTCGATGTTGAACTCCTCGCCCGCCAGCTCGTAGATCTGGCCTTTGAGCTCCTCGATCTCTACGCTGGTCGAGGCCGCCATGCGTTTGAGCTGGCCCTGGTCGAGCGCCGTACCGGTCCGCTCCATCTGCAGCAGCACCCCGATCAGCGGCAGCTCGATGCGGTTGAAGCAGGTGAGCGCGTTCTCCTCCCCCATGCGGTCGAGCAGGGGCTGGCGCAGGGCCAGGGCGCCCGCGGCGTCGATCAGGGCGGGGCTTAAGGCGCCGTCCCCGGTGGGCGCCGAGACCCCCAGGTTGTCGAGCAGAAGCCCGCTCACCGGGTAGGCCTTGGCGTTGCTCATCAGCAGATAGGCCGCAATCGAGGTGTCAAAGAGGCGCTCCGGGGAAAGCTCGGAGGGATCGAAGGCGGCCGGCTCGGCGCTGTCCTTGGGAACCGCCACCTGAAGCAGCGACTTGAGGTCGTGGCCGACGATGCGCCCCCCGCGCGCCAGGCGGGCCAGCACCGTGGGCACCTGCTCGCCTTCAAAGCGGGCAACGGCGCTGTCGGAGGCCACGTAGAGGGTGCGCGTCTCGCCAAAGAGCTCGGCCCCGTCGCCCTCCTCCAGGCCCACGCCAAGCCAGAGGCCCTGATCGCAGGCATCGTCCAGCAGCTGCTGGGCCTCGTCGCCCTCGACTACCGGCTCGATGACCACGGTGGCCCCATCGGCCGCGGAGCCCAGGGCCAGCCGCCCGTCGGCCGAGGTCTCGCAGGTGTCGTTGCCGTCCTGCTCGCCCAAGGCCAGCACCTTGTTGAGATGAGCCGTGAAGCGCAGCTCGCCAAAGGCCTGACGCACCTCGTTGGGATCGAAGCTGGGCCAGGTGACCAGGTCGGGGTCGAGGTCGATGGGCACGTCGCGGCGGATGGTGGCCACCAGCTTGCTGGTCCGGGCGGCGTCCTCGTTGTCGCGGACCTTCTCGCCCAGCTTGCCCTTGATCTCATCCGCATGAGCGTAGATGCTGTCAAGGCCGCCGTACTGCTGGATCAGCTTGGCGGCGGTCTTCTCGCCCACCCCGGGCACGCCGGGGATGTTGTCCGAAGGGTCGCCCTTGAGGCCGAGGAAGTCCGGGACCAGGTCCGGCGTCACCCCGTAGCGCTCCTGCACCTCGGCGGGGCCGTATACGGCCACGTCGGTGATGCCCTTGCGAGTGGAGACGATCTTCACCTGGCTGCTTGCCAGCTGAAAGATATCCTTGTCCCCCGTCACCAGCAGGACCTGGTCGCCCTCCTGCTCGCCCTTGAGGCTCAAGGTTCCCAGGATGTCGTCGCCCTCCCAGCCCGGCACCTTGACCACGGGGATGCCCATGGCCTTAAGCAGCCGTTCTATCAGGGGAAACTGAACCTTGAGGTTCTCGTCCATGGGTGGGCGCTGGGCCTTGTAGCGCTCTAGGGCCTCCATCCTGAAGGCTGGCCGGCCGGCGTCAAAGGCGCAGATCACGGCGTCGGGCTTGAGGGTCTCGACCATCTTGATGAACATCGAGATAAACCCGAAGACGGCGTTGGTGGGTGCGCCGTCGGGGGCGTTCATGGTAGGCGGCACCGCATGGAAGGCGCGGTGCATGAGGGAGTTGCCGTCGATGACGGCGATGGTGCGGGTATTGGTAGGCTGGCTTGCTGCGGCCACGGCGTCCTCCTTGTTTGTCGGGCCTCGCCTCCGGCCCCAGGCGCGGGGCGGTGGACCCGGTCTCTCCACACTTTGCCACAAGCCGGTGAGCTATTCCGTGGCAGCCGATAAAAGACGGGCCCCGGGGCGTGCCCGGAGCCCGCATTTGCCTCCCGACACCCGCATGCAAGGGCGCAGAAGTCCGTTACATGCTCCAGAGGTAGCCCACGCCGCGCACGGTCTTGAGGCGGGCTGCCAGGTCGGGACCCAGCTTGGAGCGCACCCGTCGCACGTGCACGTCCACCGTGCGTGAGCCTCCGTAGTACTCAAAGCCCCACACGCGGCGCAGCAGCGCGTCGCGCGAGTACGTGCGCCCGGGATGGGTTACCAAGAAAGCCAGCAGGGCGTATTCGAGATAGGTGAAATCGATCGGCTCTCCGTTGACTTTGACCTGATAGGTGGCCAGGTTGATGGTCATGTTGTCGACCCGAATGAAGTCTTCGGGGGTGCTCTCCTCGCCCGGCCAGAGCAGGTTGTGCGCACGGGTCTGGAACTCCTCATCGGTCGCGCCCTTGACAATGAAGTCGCTGGGCACGCGCGCGTCAAACGAGAACCGCCCCAGATCGGAGAGGTCCACGATGAGCAGCAGGCTTGAGGGGCCGTCCTCCTGGAGCCGCTCGTACAGCTCGGGAAGCTTGGGCAGCGAGGGGGCGTCCATGTCGGCCACCACCAGGTCGGCGGAGGCCAGGACGTCAGCCCCGATGGCCTGCGTCCAGGGTACCCGGCTGACCTGCACGTCCATCTCGTCCAACACGCCCACCGCGCGTGCCGATATAGCCCGGTCGCCGCTGATGAGCACTACGTTCTTGCTATGCATACGTGGCACCACCTCGTTTCAGAGCCGCCCGGCCTCAAAGCGTCGCCATGTGACGGCCTATCTCCCAGGGGGAGACGTACGAGCAGTAGCTGTTCCACTCCTCGCGCTTGACCCGCACGAGGTAGTTAAAGACGTGGTCGCCGAGGACCTCGCGCATCAGGCCGGAGCCCTCAAAGCAATCGATGGCCTCGCCCAGGGTAGTGGGCAGCTGCGGGGCGGCGCTGCCGGTCGAGTCGTCGCCCTTGCCCTTGTACTCCGGCGGCAGCTCGAGCCCGTCCTCGATGCCCTTGAGACCTGCCGCCAGCATCGCTGCAAAGGCCAGGTAGGGGTTGCAGGCCGGGTCGGGGGTGCGCAGCTCGATGCGGCAGGCGTCCTCTTTGCCGGGCTTGTAGGCGGGAATCCTCAGCATGGCTTCGCGGTTCTGCCGGGCCCAGGTCAGGCGCGGGGAGACCTCGGAGCCCGCGAGGCGCTTGTAGGAGTTGACGTACTGGTTGGTGACCAGCATGTACTCGGGCGCGTAGGCGATCAAGCCGGCGATGTAGTGCTTGGCGACCTCGGAGAGGTTGTAGCCGAGCGGGTCGGACGGATCGAAGAAGGCGTTCTTGCCCTCCTCGGTAAACAGCGACTGATGCACGTGCATGCCGCTGCCCGGGGCGCCATTAAGGGGCTTGGGCATGAACGAGGCGTACAACCCGTGCTGGCGGGCCACCTGCTTGACCGCCAGGCGATAGCTCATCACGTTGTCGGCCATGGTGAGGGCGTCCGAGAAGCGCAGGTCGATCTCCTGCTGCGAGGGGCCGTTCTCGTGGTGCGAGTACTCCACCGTGATGCCCAGCTTCTCGAGGGTGAAGATGGTGTCGCGGCGCAGGTCGGAGCCGGAGTCGGTGGAGGTCAGGTCAAAGTAGCCGCCCTGGTCGAGCGGAGTCAGGTCATCGGGGCTCTTGAAGTAGTAGTACTCGAGCTCGGGGCCCACGTTGAAGGTGTAGCCCATGTCCGCCGCCTGTCGCAGCACGCGCTTCAGGATGTGGCGGGGATCGCCCTCAAACGGCTTCCCGTCGTTTGCGTAGACGTTGCAGAACATGCGGCCCACGCCGTCCGTGCTCGGGCGCCACGGCAGCAGCTGGAAGGTCTCGGGGTCGGGAAAGGCCAGGATGTCGCTTTCATCGGGACCGGTGAAGCCGTCGATGGCAGAGCCGTCGAAGCCGATCCCCTCGGCAAAGGCGTCCTCGAGCTCGCCCGGTGTGATGGCGAAGGACTTGAGAGTGCCCAGCACGTCGGTAAACCAGAAGCGGATGAAGTGGATGCCTCTGCCCTCTACGACCTTGAACACGTAATCCTGCTGCGGATCGGGAGCCATGCGTCTCTCCCCCTTCTCACGAGCGGGCCACCGCTGGCGGCCCGATTGCCCACCATGGGTATGCTGCATAATACGTTACGAGCAAGGCGTGGTTCGCGTCCTGCCAGCTCGCCGTGCCGTCCACTACCTTACAACGCTTGCCGAACGGACAGAGGCCGCGTGCCGTTCGCCCTCCGCCTGTGGGACTTCTCCGTCTCTCTGCCCCTAAGTAACCCCTTTATTTGCGCGCCTTTAATCTGTTTAATATTGACAATTAAAATGGGCGAAACAATTGAGCGCTAGCGTACACACCTGTAGCGAAAGCCAGTGAGGGGCCAAGCGCCCGGCCCCCGGAGAGGACGCGAGCATGGGCAAGATCACCCAGATCTACGGCGAGTTGGTCCTTGACGACCGCACAATGCGTGAGCGCATCCCCAGCGAGACCTACAAGAAGCTGGAGAAGACCACCAAGAACAACGAGCCACTCGACATCGACGTCGCCAACGTCGTGGCTCACAGCATGAAGGAGTGGGCCGTCGAGCACGGCGCCACCCACTACACCCACTGGTTCCAGCCACTGACCGGCATCACCTCCGAGAAGCACGACAGCTTCATGATGCCCCGCAAGGACGGCGGCGCCATCGAGTCCTTCTCGGGCAAGGAGCTGGTCCAGGGCGAGCCGGACGCCTCGAGCTTCCCCTCGGGCGGCATCCGCGCCACCTTTGAGGCCCGCGGCTACACCGCCTGGGACCCCACCAGCTACGCCTTCATCAAGGACGAGGTGCTGTGCATCCCCACGGCGTTCTGCAGCTACACCGGCGAGGCGCTGGACAAGAAGATCCCGCTGCTGCGCTCGATGCAGACCATCTCCGACGTGGCCGGCAAGGTGGTGGCGCTCT
>OMWF01000311.1 GCA_900314665.1 uncultured Actinomycetes bacterium | reverse complement strand
TGCCCGGTGCAGACCCGCACCATCGGGCTCTTTGGCGGCGAGACCATCGAGCGGGTGGTGCTGGTGGACGCCTGCACCGGCGAGTGCCAGGACATGCGCGTCGAGGACGTCCCCGAGTGGGTCGACCGCGCCTATCCGTCCGACCTGCTCGTCACCCAGTACAACTGGTGGGGCCGCTACCACAACGGTTGGTGGAACTCGTTCATCGGGCAGCGCGACGTGCGCCAGACCACGCCGGGGACCGACGGGAAGCTTGGCTACAACTACCTCGCCAAGGATGACGACGTCTGGGTCTACACCGGCGTGACCTCGGCCACGGCGGACAACTCCATCATCGGCTTCGTGCTCATCAACCAGCGCACGCAGGACTCCCACTACTACCCGGTGGCCGGCGCCACCGAGGACAGCGCCATGGATTCGGCCGAGGGCCAGGTCCAGAACCTGCGCTACACCGCAGCCTTCCCGCTGCTCATCAACGTGGAGGGGCAGCCCACCTACTTCTTGGCCTTGAAGGACGGGGCGGGCCTGGTCAAGAAGTACGCCATGATTGACATCCAGCGCTACCAGAACGTTGCCATCGGCGACACCGTGAGCGCCACCCAGACCAGCTACGAGGAGCTCCTGGCCTCTAACGGCGTGCTCTCGCCGGAGGAGGTGTCGGCCACCGACGAGATCTCCGGCACCGTGGAGGCGGTGGCCCAGGCGGTCATCGACGGCAACTCCCACTTCTACCTCACGCTGAGCGGCGACCCCAACATCTACGACTGCGCGCTGCCCAGCCTCATCCAGGCGATCACCGTCAAGCCGGGCGATCAGGTGACGCTTGCCTACACGGGCACCGGCTCGCTGCGCACGGTCACCGGCATCACCACCGGCGGAGCCCAGCTCTCTGCCGGCACGCAGGGGGAGGCCGCAGCGCAGACGCAGACGGGCGCCGACACCACAGCCTCTGCCGCAGGCACCACCTCGCAGGACCAGGCCTCGGAGGCCGATGTCTCCTCATCTGCCCAGTCGACTGGCGGCGTCTCGGTGACCACCGAGGGGGCGTCCCTCAAGTCGGCCGTTTGAAGTGCTTGCCGACCCGCAAACTAAGTCCCAACGCCAACTGATCAAGCCGCCTTCCCGCCCACGCGGATGGAAGGGCGGCTTCTGGCGCCTTAGGGGCATCCTGATGCCCCGGGGCGCTCTTTGAGGCGTCGCCGGAGCACCGTTCTCAAGCGGAAGGGCGCGTCCCTTTGGCACCGATTCCGTCAGATTGCTATTATCGCGTGAATAGAGAATGGATTCATGAACCGGCGGGCACGGCCTTTCATCTCGTAAGCGCGACGGGCAGGTGGCCGCGCCCCGGGTTCGCCTCGGGGCCGCACCAGAAGGGACGAGGCGGGGAGCGCATGGCACGAAACGACTACGACGATCGGTTCATCGACGACGAGGCTCGCTCTGATCGGCGGCAAAGCCGAGGCCCGTCCGGGCGTGACCCCCTCGATGCCCGCGCATACAGTCGGAGCAACTACGGCCACGGCTCCTCCCACCAGCGCGACCGCGAGTCGATAAGCGACCACCTGCGTCGCAAGGACGGCGCCTCGCGTCCGCCGGCCAGCCGCAACCAAGGCGCAGGCAATCGCCACCGGCAGGCGCGGAGCGCTGAGCCCTACCCGTCTGACGGTTACAAGCCCGGCGAGTTCGACCTCAGCGACCCCGCCGCCCGCGAGGAGTATGCGCGGCAGGTGGCTGCCCGCGACGCCTATGCCCGGCGGCAGTACCGGCTGCACCATCCCGAAGACGAGCAGGGCGCCTATGGCCGCGCCAGCTATCGGGGGCGTTCCCGCAGGCGCGGTCCCGGGCGTAGGGGTCTTATCGCCATCATCTGCGTGCTGGTGGTGTGCGCGGCGGGCATCTTCGGGTTCTGCTACACCCGCATCCTGGGAAACCCCCTGCCCCCGTTTGGCTCCGGCCTCCCGAGCTTTGGCGCCCTGCAGGCAAACGACGTGGCCTCCGAGGCCAACACCACCGTCTCCGGCGAGCCGGCAGAGCTGGCCTGGCGCGATGCTGACTTTGCCGTCGACCCCAGCCGCACGGACTGGAACTACGAGACCAACGGCGAGAAGATCGTCTACCTAACCTTTGACGACGGCCCTTCTCAAAACACTCAGAAGATACTCGACATCCTCGATAAATACGACTGCAAGGCCACCTTCTTTGTGACCAACGAGTTTCCCGACTACACCTCCCAGATCCGCAACGCCTACGCCAAGGGCCACACCATCGGCCTGCACAGCTACGCACACAAGTACTCCGTCGTCTACTCCTCGGAGAGCGCCTTCATGGACGACCTCGACAAGATAGGCCAGGTGGTGGAGGGGCAGATCGGCTACGTGCCCTGCTTCGTACGCTTTCCGGGGGGCTCGTCCAACACCATCAGCCGCAACTACTCAAAGGGCATCATGTCGACGCTCTCGCAGGACCTGCCCGCGAAGGGCTACCAGTACTACGACTGGAACGCGGATAGCGGCGACGGCGAGGGCGACTCCACGCAGGAGATTATCGCCAAGTCATGTAGCTACGACAACTACACCAACATCGTGCTGCTGATGCACGACGCCGCGGCTAAGACCAGCACGGTGGAGGCGCTGCCCACCGTCATCGAGTACTATCAAGCTCGCGGCTACACCTTCAAAGCCATCGACCGTTCGTCTATGGTTCCCCACCACAGCATCGGCAATTAGCGTTGCCGGGGCGTCAACTGCCCTCCGTATACTCATCACTCGTTGCGCGATACTGGTCAGGTCCGACGACGACACCGGGAGTTGTTTATAGCTAAATGGACATAGTTGCCGCTTTTTCTACCCCGCAAGCGTGGGTCGAGCTTCTCACCCTGATCTTCCTCGAGATGGTGCTGGGTATCGACAACCTGGTCTTTATCGCCATCACCACCAACCGCCTGCCCGAGAATAAGCAGCACATCGGCCGTCGTATTGGCTTGCTGGGTGCTCTGTTCATGCGCATCCTGCTGCTCTGCACGATCACCTGGATCGTGAGCCACAACACGCCGCTCTTCATCCTGCCCGGCCTGGGAACCCCCATCACCGTCCGCTCGCTGGTCCTCATCATCGGCGGCGCCTACCTCGTCTACAAGGGCATCACCGAGATTCGCGACAAGGTTGGCCTCAAGGAGGAGCGCGCCGAGGTGGGGTACCAGGGGGCCGTCGCCCCCAAGAAGATCGGCCTGGTGCAGGCGGTTCTCACCATCATGGTGATGGACGTGGTCTTCTCGCTTGACTCCGTCATCACGGCCGTGGGCCTGGTCGACGTTCTGCCCATCATGATTTCGGCCGTCATCATCGCAGTGCTGGTGATGATCATCTTTGC
>OMWF01000115.1 GCA_900314665.1 uncultured Actinomycetes bacterium | reverse complement strand
GGAAACGGCGCCTCCTCGAGCGCCCTGCTGTAGAGCTCCTGGCGGGGGATGCCCCGATAGAGGTCCTTCTGAACGCGCGGATGCACGATGAGCTCGCACAGGGGGCAGCGGCAGTAGAGGCCCAAGATCTTCTCGAACTCGGCATCGTCCGCCACGCCCACCCTGGTCTTGACCGACACGGGCAGCGGCGACCGGGCGCATATGTCCTGCAAGAACACCTCAAGCTCCTCGATATGGCCGAGAAACCCGGCGCCCTTCCCCTTTGCGGTGACGGTCTTGGAGGGGCAGCCCAGGTTGAGGTTGACCTCTCGGTAGCCCATCTCCGCCAACAGGTGGGCGGCCCACACAAACTCGTCTGCGTTCTTGGTGAGCAGCTGGGGCACGACGTTGAGACCCTGGTTGCGGGCCGGGTCGATTTCCCTGCTAAACCGGCCGCCAAACTGCGAGTTCACTCGGGGCGGCGGGAGAAAGGGCGTGTAATAGCGGTCGAGCGCGCCAAAGCATTCCGCATGGACCCGGCGAAACACGTGCCCGGTAAGGCCCTCCATGGGCGCAAGCGATACCAGCATGAATCATTCCCATCACATCGATCGCACAACTTTGTCGATGCAGTCTACCCCTTGCGACCGACACCTGTGGCCGATGAGGAGACGCGCTTGTCGCCGGGCCCAATCGCAGCGCCTCCCCGATTGCATGCCAGACACCGCCCTTCCGCGGATACAAGATGCCCCACACTACATCCGGAATCAGGGCCCGCGGGCGGACCGCGACACGCCTGCCCGGGCGACAGCGCCCCAGCCCCAACCTCGCAGAACGGATGAGCGCCCATGGCTGCAAACAAGGTCTTTGACATGCCGTTTGCCAAGATTTACTCGCTGCTGATCGCCAAAGTCGAGCGCAAGGACCGGACCCGCGACGAGCTGGACGCCGTCATCACCTGGCTCACGGGCTACTCAGCCAATCAGATCGAGCAGATGGCAGAGGAAGGCGTCACCTACGCGGACTTCTTCCTCGATGCTCCCGACATGAACCCCAACCGCACACTGATCAAGGGCGTCGTCTGCGGGGTCCGCGTGGAGGATGTGGAAGACCCGCTGATGCGCGACATCCGCTACCTGGACAAGCTGGTGGACGAGCTGGCCAAGGGCAAGTCCCTGGACAAGGTCCTGAGGGGCTAGCCCGATGTGGACGTGCCCCCCGCTGCGGCAGGGAGTTTAAGAACGCCAGCCAAGCCCGCTACTGCTCGGCAAGGCCGCGCACGATTGACGAGTACATCGCCCTTCTGGACGAGGGCCGGCGAGCCGACCTGCAGCTGGTGAGACGCGCCCTCGCACAGACCTTGCCGTGATTCTTGGGTGCATGACGCCCAAGGGTGCTGGGGAATGCGGCCCTGCCCGCGCCGCCGGATAGCCCGCCTGGCACCGAATAGCTCCCCAGGCCGCACGCTTGCCAACCAGGCGCTGTGGGTTTCTCGGACCAGTCTTCCCGCCGCAGCTGCTCCGTCTGTCACCTGTCCTGATCCGGGGAGGCCATCGTAGCGGTCCGCACATTCCAGCAACTCCAACCGCTATCGGAACGAGCACGGTCGACACCTAGGGGCATTCTCGCCGTCTCGACCGCCCCGGCTGACGCCGCCAAAGGCAGCGCCGGCGGTAAAAGCGTCCATCGAGAAAACCCCGATCGCTACCGAAGCGTCGCTGCCTTCTCAGACGTGGCCTTGTCTATGACCGTGACAAATTAGTGCATATATCGGTTGTTTTATGCATTAATTTGAATTGAAATCCAAGCGGGCAATCTGAGAGGGCCCAAAGCGCAAAGATACCTCAAAATACCGTAGATTCAGACGTTATTCATCGGCAGCACATCATAAAACCCCAGTTGGCAATCGAAGTTTGTGGGTTCGATAGCGAAAAAGGCGTTTGTATAGGCGGTATTTTGAGGTATCTCTGCGTTTTCAGGGCGTCGCTTCTACATGCTGAAAATCGTATTCAAAATCATGCATATACTTGCTCGTATATACATAATCATGCAAGAGTCTTCCGAGGCGCGACCTACCTAGGGCGCCGTGCCCGTCGGGGACAGTTCTGCCGGCCCGCGGAGACTCTGCGCGGGGGCCGCGGCGGCCAGACCGGCTTGCCTGCTGGCAGCGGCTCTGCGCGGGGCCGCACGCTTGCCATTGCCGGCGGCTCAGCACCACCAGCCAAAGCCTCCTCCCCGCTGTCACGTTCCCGTCATCAAACCGTCAAGGTCCCACACCCTCCGCAGGCCCCAAACAAGCGTTTCAGCACGCAGATGGTGGTAGAGTAGTGAACGAGA
The DNA here is from genome assembly GCA_900314665.1 of uncultured Actinomycetes bacterium. Taxonomy (GTDB): domain Bacteria; phylum Actinomycetota; class Coriobacteriia; order Coriobacteriales; family RUG033; genus RUG033. The sequence continues at coordinate 1,325 of OMWF01000115.1, read as the reverse complement.
CAACCGTAGACTCACAGGCTATGGAACTCACCCGCACCTCTCCTCAAAGCACCGCGAAGATCGACGGAGACAGAGAGAGGCAATCGGTTCCACCAGGGAAGCAGAGTGCGAACGATGAAGAAGAAGAAGAGGATGATCGCGAAGGCCTTCAAGACGGGCCTGGCAGTCACGCTCACCGCATCCATGATGGTGATGTGGCTGCCGCGCCAGCGCGCCTTGGCGACTTCGATAACCGTCGACGGGAGCTCCTCCGATTGGTCGGGCGTCACCACCGAGGCGGGCACCACGGGGCAAGTGGCCAGCTGGAGCGCCACGGCCGACGACTCATACGTCTACCTCCTCGTCACAGGTCCCAAGGACTCGCAGTGGGGCGTCAGCTCAGCCGGCGACTTCACCTTCGGAACCGCCTCAGGCACGGTGACCGTCAAGCCCAACGCCTACGGATCGCCGACAGACGCCAACTGGGGCACCATCACGGGCTCGGCCTGGTCGTGCACCAACGACGAGGACGGCTACGTGTACGAGTGCGCCGTCCCCCTGAGCTTCTTCTCGGCAGCGCCCCAGAGCGTCTCCTACTGCGGCTCGAGCATCGCGCTTGAGACGGCTTCCGAGCCAAGCGGAGAAGACACCCCTTCTACCAGCGAGACCACAGAGGGCACCTCGGACGAGACCTCCAGCGACTCCGGCTCCGCGCAGGCAGGCGGCACCACGGTGACGGGCAACATCACCGTCGATGGGTCGGCCGCGGATTGGGGCGGCGTGCCCGCGCAGGCAACGACCACCGCCACCAACGGCATCGACTCATGGAAGGTCGCCCGCGATGCGAGCGGCAACGTGTACCTCTTGGGTCAGGGCACGGCGTCGAACCAGTGGGACAGCAACTACCAGTGGACCAACGTCGGCATCCTCAATAGGGGCACCGCCATCAGCAACCCCCAGCTGGCAGGCCTGCAGTGGAACGGCGGGTCGTTTGCCTCCGTCAACGAGGCCAACGGGACCACCGCCGGCCCCTTCACGGCAGAGGCGCTGATCCCCGCCAGCATGCTGACCGGCGCGGACGCCATCTCGTTTTTGGGCACGACCGTCAACCTGGCAGACATCCCGGTGCTCGACGGCACCGACTACGTCCCCGACGACAAGCCCTCCGCCTACAACGGCATCACCATAGACGGGTCGTTTGGCGATTGGGCCGCCGTCTCCAAGACGGATGCCTCCTGCCCCAACTCGGCGCATCCCAACTGCCTGTCGAGCACCGCCATGGTCTTTGACGGCGACAACGTCTACATCTACATCAAGGAGGGTGCAGGCGGGAGCGCGGCGGGCGC
>OMWF01000112.1 GCA_900314665.1 uncultured Actinomycetes bacterium | reverse complement strand
GGGCTGTTGAAGCCCGAGAAGACCAGGAACCAGACGAGCAGCACGCACATGCCGGCAGTCGCCGCCGCCGTGAGGAACATCGACCAGAAGGGATGCGCGGCAAAAAGGGCCGTGGCCTTGGCCTTGGCGGCCTTGACCGGATGCTTGAGCCGAGCCGCTCGCTTTGGTTGCTGCGTCGCGTTCATCACTGCCCGCCCCCGGTTTCGCTGGTTGCCTCTTGCGCGCCCGCAGTTTGGTCGCTTGCTGCGCCGTCCTCCGGCAGGCCGTCCTCGGCCTGCGCCGCCGACAAGCCCTCGGCCGTGCCGTAGGCGCCCCCGCCGAGGAAGGGGTTGTCTCGCCCGTTGGCCCAGTCGTAGAAGGCGTGCTCGATGCGCACCCATCCCTTCCAGCCCGGGTGCACGGTGTCGAGCAGGAAGTACTTCTCATACTCGCAGCTTGAGAAGTCCGCATAGGTCACGTTGTAGGAGTCGCAGATGCCGCGGATGTGCTCGTAGTAGCTCTGCCGCTCCTCCTGCGGCACCTGCGACCGGTCAAGCCACATGCCATGGCAGGGCAGGATGACGATGAGCGGCTCATACCCCACCTCTTGGCAGAGCTTGAGGAAGCATTCAAAGTCGTCGTACTCATCCGTAGCCTGGCTGAAATTCTGATGGAACTCGGGGTCGTACTTGCTGTTGCGCGTCCAGTAGGAGTCGTAGATGCCGTAGTCGTTGTTGGTGCAGGCGGCTTGACCATCCGCCTCGGCTTGCATCAGAAGGGCCGCCCAGTCCGGCTCTCCAGTGGGTACGCCCGCCTGCCGCACCGCCGACTTGGTCGGCGATTTCTTTATCACGTTGATGAGCTTGTAGCGCTGTGTGAGGCTGTCGGACAAACTGTAGAGCTGGTCGTTTATCGCATCAAGAGGAGTGTCCTGATTGGCCGCCGCCACCGAGCTGGCAGGGACCCCCAGAGCGCTCACCCTCCCGCGCACATAGTCCTTCAGGTCATCGGATATGCTGGGGTTCTGGCAAAAATCGCGGTACAGGCTGTAGTTGAACTTAGAGTAGAACTTGCTTTGCGCGCCGTTGCCCTTAAAGAACCACTGCGGCGAGACAAAGAGCACGATCTTGCGGTTCTCGACCCTGCCCTCGTAGGCGCCTGCGGCGATGACCTGCCAAAGGCTCTGGTCGTAGGCCTCGCCTATGTACGTCATGTCGACTCCGGTCACGTTCTCGCCAAAGACAACCTGCGGACACTCCTTCACCTTGTCCTTTGAGATGTAGAGCTCTGAGGAGCCAAAGGTCAGGTACCCGTCATCGCTCATGTTGGCGACGACAAAATCCGGGTTCTGGGACTTGCCCCATGCGTAGGTGTAATCGTAGAGCCTGCTCTGATCGTCGCTTTCACCCTGCTGCGGCAGGACCCAGATAACCATCACCACAAACGCCGCCAGGGCCGCCAGCAAGCCGATGAGCACCGCGCGCAACAACGTGCGTCCGGTCATGGCGGAAACCCCGCCGTCAGGTTCTAACTGCGATTTTCTCGTCAGCTTAGCCATGGATCAACCCTCCCAGCACGGTTGAGACCTGGCCTGAGAAGAGGGCGAAGCTCAAAACCACCAGATTGATGGTCACGAACCAGGAGAGGCCGCGAAACCACAGGTCGTTCTTGTGGTGCTTGAAGAACTTGGACTTCATGTGCATGCGTTGGCAAAGCGCCAGCAGCACCCCGTGGAAGAGGCCGTAGCACAGGTAGTCAACGGTCAGCCCGTGCCAGGCGCCCATCAGCAGCATGTTGCACATCAGGCCCAGCTGGGCGGTGTGCAGGCGCCAGTCCTTGCCCTTGAACAGGCGATGCTTGATGAGATGGCCGGTGAGGCGCATGAATACAAAATCGCGCAGCCAATGGGAGAGCGTGATGTGCCAGCGATCCCAGAAGTCGATGATGTCGACGGCTGCAAAAGGCGCCCGGAAGTTGCGCGGCACCCTGATGCCCAGGGCATATCCCACGCCCATGGCCATGAAGCTGTAGCCGGCAAAATCAAAGAAGAGGTAGAGGGCGTACTGCCAGGCGGTCAGCACCTGCTTGCCCACCGCCTCGGGGGTCATCGCGGTGAGGACGCCAAAGGAGAGGAAGCGGTGGATATATCCGGCAAGGACAAACTTGTAGACCATGCCCAGAAGCAGCAGCAGGATCCCGCGGGCAAGCATGCCGGCGTACTCGTCGCGAGAAGGGACGGTGTGCGCGTCTTGCAGGAAGCGCCGGCTGCGATCGATGGGACCCGAGGTGAAGGTCGGGAAGAAGAGCAGAAAATAGAGGTGGTCTGCCAGGGGCATCTTGGCGATGAGGCCATCGTGGGTCTCGATCACCACCTGCGCGGCCTTGAAGGTGATGTACGAGATGCCGAGAAACCCCAGGATGCTCTGGTTCCACACAGCCCCAATCTTGTACGCGACCAACGGCGCGATGGTGGCGAGCAGGGCCGCGGCGTAGCGCTGGTTTGAATCCGGCTTGGCCAAAAGCCAGCGCTCAGCCGCAATGGCGATGCCGAGGAAGACGAGGAGCATGAGACCCTGCGTGAGGGTCTTGCAGAACAGCATGAAGATGAAGATGACCGAGACGACCAGGCCATAGCGCTGCAACGAGCGCTCGTGCAGACCCAGCACGGCAGCGATGGCGACGACTATAGCCACCAGGACGTAAAAGCTTGGCTCGGCATAGAACGACATGCAGCCTACCCTTGCGTCCTCTCCAAATAGCCACCGGCAATAAAACCGCAAGCAACTATAGTTCTCCGCCCCCGGACATGCGTCAAGAACGTGCGATCTTTCGCCGACGCGCACACTGCGGTGCCCTGTGACAGCAGGCCGGCACTCTTATCGCCGCCGTGGCGCCGCCGTTCAGATGCACCTCCCGCCGGGCATCGCTGGCGCGGGCGTGACTTGGCGTGAAGCCCTGCCTCAAAAGCAGGAAGAGGGCCCCGCCGCAACGGAGCCCTCTGCCCAGAACCATCGTAAAAGCTGTCAAACTGTGTCAAACAGAACCGTCCCCGTTGACACCCGTTGACACACTGCCGCTAGATTATCTCGCGATCGGGACTTGCGTAGATGACGTGGTCCTTGGAGTGCTCCCACGCCGGAAGCTGGTAGATGCGCGCTCCGCGCTGGCGTGCGGCCTGGATCTTGTCAGCCGCCTCCGCTCCAAAGGCAAGCGCCTTGTTGGGGCAGTTCTTGACGCAGTACGGCAGCTCGCCGGCCTCGGTGCAAGGCTTGCACTTGATGCAGGCGTGCGTGTAGTACGGCATCCACGACATGTGCAGGTCGGGCCACTCGCCCGCGGGCCGGTCGATGCCCTCGCCGCTGCCCAGCGTGCGCACGTTCACAAAGAACTGGCCGTCCTTGAGCTTGTTGCCCGTCATGCACGACAGCGCGCAGGTCCAGCAGCCCGTGCAGCGCAGCAGGTCGACGAAGATCGTGTCGTCGGTCACTTCATCCTGGGCGGGCGAATGCGCCCAGATGGTTTCCTTGTCAGCCATTGCCCTCTCCCTTCTCAGGCCTCGACCTTGCGAACGTCGCAGGCGCAATCCCAGATGGTGTCCCAGGCGCCCGCCATGGCGGAGTACGAGGAGCCGCTCAGGATGTAGCCCACGGCCCCGTCCTCGCTGACGCACTGGTACCAGTACCGTGCCGCCTCGTCGAGCGTGTCGTTATCGCCCAGGGGGACAAGCAGCTCGGAGTACATGCCGCTGCCCGCGCCCTCGTTGGCGTCAAACTGACGCTTGCGCCAGCCAAACCAGACCTGCACCGTTCCCGGCGGAACCGCCTGGTCAAGGCGCATCTCGATAATCACGTGCCCGCGCTCATTGAAGACCTCGCACTTGTCGCCGTCGACGATACCCTCGACCTTGGCGTCGACGGGGTTGATGCGCCCGGTGGGCTTGCCGCCCGACAGCTCGGCCATGACGGGGTCGTCGGTGAACATCGATTGCATGAAGAAGCGCTGACGACCGCTGAAGAACTGGTACTTGTGCTTGGCGGTGCCGCTTGCCAGGCGCGCGGCGGTAGGCACCTCGTAGGGCTCGTGATAGGTGGCCATGGGCAGACCGATGCTGTTGAGGCGCTCGGAGTAGAACTCCATGTGGCCGGTCTGCGTGGCGAACTTCATCCCAAAGAAGGGGTCCCACGGAATCGGCGGGACGGCCGCGCGGATGATCTTCTCCTTCTTGAGGCGCTCGTAAGTGAGCGGCGGATCGATCTGCGTGAGGAAGGGCTGCGGAGAATTGAGGCGCAGGCGGATCCAGTCGGCGGCAGCCATCGGCTGGCCGTCCTCGGTGCGGAAGTACTCGCCCAGGCCGAGGCGGTCGGCCAGCTGCCCGTAGATGAACGACGAATCCTTGCACTCGCCGCGCGGCTCGATGGCCGGCTCCTGCAGCACCACGTGGTTGTACTGGGCGGCGGCGATAAGCTCCTCGCGCTCAAACGGCATGCAGGCAGGCAGGACGTAGTCGGAGTACTCGCCCGTGTCGGTCATCCACACGTCGACGTCGACGATAAGCTCCATCTGCGGGAAGGTGTCCTCAATCCAACGGCTGCGGTTGGGGCAGTTGTGGACCGGGTTGCCCGCGACCTTAATGAAGCCCTTGTACTTGCCCTTCTTGGCCGCCTCAAAGAAGTCGCCGTTCTTGACAAAGACGGTTTTGTCTGCCTCGGGCCCGTTGGGGAAGATGACTGCCGGGTTGTTGAACCCGAGCGGCCAGCCGCACGGCTGAATCTCGCTCGTCACGCCGCCGGCCTCGCTGCCCAAATTGCCCGTGAGCATGCCCAGCAGGTAGAACGCGCGGTAGGCGTCGCCCTGGTTCTGGTAGCGCATGCCCAGGGCGCCCACGATAAACGCAGGCCGGTGCGACGAGTACTCCTCGCCCAGCTTGACGGCGTCTGCCGCGGGAACGCCCGTGATCGTCTCCTGGTACTCGGGGGTGTAAGCCGAGACGTGCTCCTTGAGCAGCTGGAATGCGGGCTTGTAGGTGCGCCCGTCAAGCTCGTAGCTGCCCTCGAAAGCAGGCGCGCCCTCGTACTCCTCGGCACCCTTGGCCGTGGGTTTGATGGAGCCCGTCTCCTCGTCCCAGTAGTAGAACCATCCCTCGTTGGTGGCGAACTGGCCCGTCTCGACGTCGACCAGCAGCGGAGCCACCGTGTACTTCTGCATGAACGCGCGGTCGTACTCGCCCCGCTCGATGATCTGACGCGCCATGCACAGCGCGAGCGCGGTGTCGCTGCCGGGCTTGACCGGGATGAACCAGTCGGCATAGCCGGCGGAGGCGTCAAAGAGCAGACCCACGTCCACGATCTTGGCGCCGCGCGACTTGGCCTCCACGATGTGCTTGGCCACGCGCTGCTGGTTCTCCACCGGGTTGCCGCCCCAGATGATGAGGTATTTGGTGGCGTCAAACTTGACGGGGTCGATCATCATGTACTTGTAGAAATCGCCCAGGTCAAAGTAGGAGGCGTAGTACGGGCCGTTGTCCAGGCCGTAGGCGTTGAGGGGGTCGGTGCCGCCCCACAGCCCGCAGAGGCGGTTGCCCAGCAGGGTGTCGAGGCCCTGCGAAGGGGGCAGCGACGTGGTGATGTTCCAGAACGCAATCGTGTCGTGGCCGTACTTCTCACCCAGCTCAAGCATCTTGGCGCCGATCTCATCGAGAGCCTGCTCCCAGCTGATGCGCTCCCACTTGCCCGCGCCGCGCTCGCCGACGCGCTTGAGCGGGTGCAGCAGGCGGTCCTCCGCATATACCTGGCGCCACGAGGCGATGCCCTTCTGGCAGCAATGGCCCTCGCCGGCCTCCGCGCCGGTGTAGTCCACCGCCTCGGTGCGGACGATCTTGCCGTCAGAAACGACGGTCTTGATGGCGCAGAACTCGTGGTCGCCCCATCCGGGGCATGCCGTGCAAACCCAACTCTCTTCCGACATGTGCCCTCCCTTCATGTGCAAATCAAAGCGCGCGCATGCAAGCGACCCTGGCGCACCGCACGCTCCACTTTGCAGCTCGCAGATCGACAACCGTGCTTGAGACACCACGGCCTAACGCTTCTATTGTGGGGGCAGACTCGCTGTTCGACGTCAGCAAAGAAGCTCGTTCTATGTAGTAGAATTCCGACGAATTAGTAATTTTTTGAACTAATTTGCCAACCCAGAATCCAGGGGGCTGCCGTGATTGCAAACGAAGGCCACGACAACTGGATCACCGTCACTATCTTGCTCGCCAAGCGCGCCGGCTACATCGTCACCGAGCGCGCGGGCATCTCGCTCTCGCAGTACCGGCTGCTCCTGCGTCTGCTCGCGGCAAACAACGCCAACGGGCAGACCGCCAAAGCCCTCTCCGAGGAGCTGGGGCTCTCCCCCTCTTCGGTAACCAGCGCCTTAAACGACTTGGAGTCGCTGGGCGCCGCACAGCGCCGCGAGGACGGGCGCGACCGCCGCGTGGTGCGCGTCTCAATCACAGATTCAGGCGCGGATCTAATCGCCAAGGTGGACCCGGCGCTCTGCCAGCTGGCGCATGAATTCTGGTCAGTCTACGACGACAACGAGCTGGCCATGACCAAGCGAGATTCGGCCAGCACCGTGCTGGAGCGGCGCCTCGGCTACATGAAGATCGACGGCATCAGCGTGGAAAACGCGTACATCGACTCGTCGCTGGTGACCCTGGCCTCGCTCAACGCCCATATGCGGCGGGCCAACATAAGCCTGAACGAGTACCGCGTGCTGCACCTGCTCTCACGCTACGAACAGGGGCTGCGGGTCAAGGACCTCTCCCGGCGGCTGCTGCTGAGAAGCAACGAGGTGTGCGTCGCCGCCTCAAAGCTGGAGGAACACGACCGCCTTGAGCGCGTCAAGCTGCCGAGCGACCGGCGGGCGACCTGCTTCACAATCACCGAACGCGGCACCGAGAAGCTCGGGAAGATGACGCCGGCCATTATCGACAGCCTCCAAAACGACATCACCGAGCTCTCGGAGAACGCCTTTGACCTGTACGATTCCATCGCCAACAAAATCCTGGCGCAGTACCGCCAGAGCCACCTGCTGGAATAGACGAGGTGAGGGAGCGGCAGAAGGCCGGGAGCGCCCCCGCTGCGCCGGCCAGGTCGCGAGGCAACCAGCCGGCCGTGCCCCGGTCGCGCGCCCTTAGGCCTTCCGAGCCGTTACCGGAATCAGCTCCTTGAGGTCTGCAGCCGCCACGATGGCGCCGACGATGATGACGAACGCGCACACGATGCC
>OMWF01000110.1 GCA_900314665.1 uncultured Actinomycetes bacterium | reverse complement strand
CCGATCTCATCGTTGGCGCGCAGCGCCGAGAGCACCTGCTCGCCGATGTTCACCTCTACCGGGAAGAGGTCGCTTTTGTACCCGGCGTCGGCGCTGGCCACGGCCACCTTGAGGTTGCCGGTGTTGTCGAACACGTTCCAGCAGGCAAGCGTGTTGTACCAGGCAAAGAGCGGGGGCATGGCGATAAGCCCGAGCGTGATGATGATGCTCATCACGTTCTTGAACAAGCTCTGCATGTCCTTCACAAAGAGGGTGCCGATGCCGGGCCGGCTGCTGCTCCTACTCATCGTCCTCGCCTCCCCGGGAATCGCTGCCTTCCGAGAGGGGCTCCGCACCAGCGGGCCGACCGGCGTCGCCATCGGGTCCCGGGGCCTGGGCGGAGGACGCGCGGGCGCGTGACCGATGCTTGCCGCTGGAGCCCTGCCTGAGCTCCTCGATGAGCTCCTCGTCGCCCATGCTCCCAAGTGAGAACTGGCGCTTCAGGCTCTCCTGGACGCTCTTAACGGCAATCAAGACGATGAAGGTGGTCACCAGGACTGTGAGCCAGATGGTGAGCACGACGGTCTTCTGGGTGGTGGTGAGCGCCATGACCACGATGGTGACTACGGGGACGATGACGTTCAGGGCAAACATCGCTCGGATGATGTGCGGGGCGCGCTGCTGGAAGCGCTCGTGACGCTCGGCCAGCTCCTCCCGGAAATATCCCTTCTCGCTCAGGGCCACAATCAGCTGCCCGGCGCGGAAGGGGCGGTACGGATCGGTGACCTTCTCGCCGGTGAAGATGCCGCTCTCATGGATCTGCTCGGTCACCATGCGGGTGGGGTTGGCCAGAAGGGGCCTGACCTTGATGCCGATGAAGAGGAAGACCAGGGCGATGACGCAGAGAACCAGCAGGTCACGGATGTAGGTGGTCCCGTAGAAGCCGCAGATGGCCTCGCGCATGGCGCCGATGCCGTAGGTGAAGGGGAAGAGCGGGGCAATGGCCTGGAAAAACGAGGAGGTCATCTCGATGGGGTAGAGGCCCGAGGCGCCGGGTATCTGAGCAAAGACCAGGATGATGCACAGGCCCTTGCCGAGGTACTGCATGGTGACCGAGAGCGAGTAGATGATGGAGAGGTAGGCGAGCGAGGCCACGGCGGAGGCGATAAAGAGCGCCGTGTGGTTGACCGCCTCGATGCCGATAAACTCGAGGCCCATGCAGCATACGACCGACTGCAGCACCACCAACACCCCAAAGAAGGCAAACCGCTCCATGAAGCGGGCGGCGGGGGAGGCGTCCTCCACCCCCTCGGTGTCCACTTCCTGGCGCATGACCACGAGCAGCATGAAGGCGCCGATCCAGAAGGTCAGGTTCATGAAGAGGGGCGCCATGGCCACGCCGTATGCGGTGATGGGGTAGAGCTGCTCGGTGCGCACGTGGGTGGGCGCGCCGATGAAGCTCGCCACCGTGTCGGGATCGATGGTCCCGTTGTCAAGCAGGCCGGAAATCATCCCGGAGTCGCTCATCGAGAGGATGTCCGACCGCACGTCGTCCAGGTTGCTTGCTGCGCTCTGCAGCAGGGAACTGGTCTGGTCGGCGGCCTGCGCCCCCGCGCCCACCAGCCCGGATGTCTGGGTGAGCAGGGTGTCCGCCTCGTCGATGAGCAGCTCCTGCTGGCTTATGAGCGAGGAGAGCGAGGTGGAGGCCACGGCCAGGTTGGTGAGGCTCTGGTTGATGGCGGGCAGCGCGACCGTGAGGTATTCGGTCGAGACGGAGCTCTGCAGGGCAGCCGCCTGAGCGATGGCGGTGCTCAGCGCGGCGGTGGCCTGGTCCGTCTGGGCGCGGAGGTCCTGCACGTCCTGATTGAGCGCGGAAAGCTCAGCCACCCGGGCGGTCAGGTCCGGGTCTTGGCCGTCCAGCAGGTCGGCGGCATCGAGCAGCTGGCTCTTGACGGGGTCGTCGTCGGCAAGCCCCTCGGCGACGGTACGCAGGTCCCGGGCCAGCTGCTGGTTCTGCGCGAGCGTCGCCTGCGCCTGAGCCAGGGCGGCGGCAACCCCGGTCTGGGCCGTGGAGAGGGAAGACGCCAGCTGGCTGATGGCCTGGCTCGCCTCCCAAGACACCGAGGCCATCTCCTCGGTGGTGCCGCTCACGCTGGTCGAGAGGGCGCTGGAGTAGGTGGCGAGCGCCGACTGCAGGTCGGAGGCCTCCTGCGAAATGCCGGCGAGCAGCGTGGCGGCATCGGCGGCGGCGGTGCGGGCGGAGCTCAGGGCGGTCTGCGCGTCTGCCACGGTCTGCTGGCTCTGCGAAAACGCCTGGTCTGCCTGGGTCAGGCTCTCCTGCGCGTTGCCGAGGGCGGCGATGGCCTCGGAGAGCTCTGCGGCGGTGCCCAGCTGCAGGCTGCTTCGCTCCTCGTCGGATGCCTTCACAACCCCGTCGAGCACGTTCACCACCACGTCGCCCACGGTGCTGCGAAACGTCGAGTTGATGGTGCGGTCAAGCTCGGTGGCGCCGGTATCCATGATCTTGGTGGCTACGGGGGCGGACTTCTCGTTGACGTAGTAGCCGATGTCGGGCTTCACAAAGCTGCCGCTGGTGATGGTCATCAGCTTGGCGCTGAAATCGGAGGGGATGACAAAGACCGCATACGCCTGGCCGGACCTCAGCTCATCCATGGCCTCATCGTAGCTGGTAAAGGCCCATCCCAGCCGGTTGTCCTGGCGCAGGGCGTCGACCACCAGGTCGCCCACGTTCATCTCGCCGGTCAGCTCGTTTTGGGTGCCGGCGTCCTCGTTGACCACGCACACCCTGAGGTCCTTGGTGTTGTCGTACGGATCCCAGAAGGCGATCACGTTGTACCAGGTGTAGAGCGAGGGCAGGATGATGAGCACCAGCACCACGCCCAGAGCTGCCGGATTCTTGAACAGGCGCACGATGTCGCGCTTGAGCAGAAGAGCAAACGCCTTCAAAGCCATCCTCCAACGCAGTTGCTTGGCGCCCAGGCAGGGCGTCGGTAGCGAGCATTATACGGGGGTTGCCAGCGGCTGTTATCGGCGGGTTGGCAGGCTGTGGTTTATCTGCAGGCAATCGATAGGCGGCGTCGGAGCCCGGTGCGTGCAGTCAGAGCAGGCGACAAGCGCCGTCCGAGTCGTCTGCCTGATCGGATTCCACGGCGTGCAACTCGAGTCCGGAGGCGATCAGCCTGTCCGCCTCCGCAAACGTCGACGTAAGGAAGTCGCCTGGAAGCAGCTGGTAGCTGGGCCGCTCGAGTCGGTTGCCGCAATCGTTATGGGCGATGATGCGTCGCGCCACCGCTACTGTGCGCTGCGCGTCCGGCTCCGCGATCTCGTATTGGGGGAAGCGCGCGCACTCCCTGACCAGCTCGCCGTTGGCCTGGGGGTCGGCGGCGAGGGGCAGCGTTTCGCCAAAGAGCGCGAAGTCGGCCTGCTTGGCGATGCGGGTCTCCTCGTCTATCTCCCTGCCCCGCTGGGCGAGCAGCGTGCGCACGCGCTCGTTGTAGACGTGGTCGGTTGCCAGGTGCGCCCATGCCCCCAAGGTCAGGCTTGATACGTTGGCCCTTCCGGCGATGTAGGTCTCCCAGAACCGCTGATAGTCGGGGAGGGGTATCTGGCCTCCGCCGGCCAGGTGCGTCACCTTGTAGTCGATGAGATGGCTGACTCCCGGCACCATGTAGCCCACGTAGACGTCGGGCACGAGGTTGCCCACCAGAAACGCGTTTGCATCGCGTATGCCCAGCTCCTCGGCGGTGTGCTCGCTCAGGAGGTGTTCGACGTGCGCCACATGTATGTTCCAGCTCGGCATGGGCTCATGGTACCGCGGCGTGGCGCGTCCGAGAAGCGCAGGGAGTGCGAGCCGGTCTGAGGAGCTTGGGGAGGGGCCATGCCCCGTAATCCGCCCGGCGGGCGGGATGGTCTGATGCAGATGTAACAAAACGCGAACTTTTGGGGATCCGCCGACGTTCCCGTGCTGCAAATGTAACAAAACGCGAAGTTTTCTTCCGCCGAGTCTCGACTACGAAGGGATGTTCCCAGCAAAATCCCAGGATTAGCATCGACGTCGGCGTCCGAAGGCCTCTCCACCCGTGGTCCGGCGCTCAAAAACTTCGCGTTTTGTTACATTTGCATCAGAGCGGAGCCGCCGGGGCTCGAAATCTTCGCGTTTTGTTACATTTGCATCAGCGGGAAGTGGGCTCAGGGGCGCGGCGCCGCGCGGCGGAGGTGGAAGCTGAGCCAAGGACCCCGGGCCCTCGACCGAGACTCATTCAACCGCGTCGAGGAGGGTTGATGGCGGCTCGAGGTTCCAAGGTGGGGGATTTGCGATGCTGCTAGACTGGGACATGCCGCGCGCATGCGCCTACGGCCATGCGCGGGCAGGTGAATAGGCCGCTTGATGAAGGAGTGGTACGTCATGTGCACGGCAATTCGGTTCACTGATACGCAAGGCCGCATGTTCTTTGGCCGCAACCTGGACTGGAGCTTCTCGTACGGCGAGCGGGTGGTGATCGTACCGCGTGGATACCAGCCAAAATCCTCTCCGTTTGGGGCCACGAAGGCCATCGGGAACCCCGTCATCGGCATGGGCATCATCGAGGAGGACACGCCCCTGTACTTTGACTGCGCCAACAGCGCGGGTCTGGCCGTTGCCGGATTGAACTTCCCGGGGTATGCCGCCTACGAGCCGGAGCCGGTCGAAGGCAAGGTCAACGTGGCTTCGTGGGAGTTCCCGCTCTGGGTGGTCGCCACCTTCACCACAGTCGACGAGGTTGAGGAGGCGCTGGCAAACGTCGCCATCGTCGACAAGCCGATAAACGACAAATTCCCCACCTCACTGCTGCATTGGATCGTCGGGGACGCCTCGCGCAGCATCGTGGTCGAATACACCGCCGAGGGCATGCAGGTCTTTCACGATGACGCTGACGTGCTGGCCAACCAGCCGGGCTTTGCCTACCATGCCGAGAACCTCCGCAGCTATCTCAACCTCACACCTGAGGTGCCCCCGACCGCGCAGTGGCGGACGGCCCAGCTCTCGCCGTATGGGTCGGGCGGCGGTATGCGCGGCCTGCCGGGCGATTACTACTCGCCCTCGCGCTTTGTCAGGGTGGCGTACCTCAACGCCCATTATCCCGATCAGGAGGACGAGGCGGGCAACGTCTCGCGCCTGTTCCACACGTTGGCCGGGGTGGCGATGATAGACGGGGCTGCTCGGATGGGCAACGGCGACTTTGAGCGCACGGTCTACACGGGAGGCGTCTCCACGGCCACCAACACCTACTATTGGAACACCTATGACGACCCCGCCATCCGCAAGGTGGCGTTGGGTGATTACGACACCGAGGGCAGCGAGCTCATCCAGGCGTGAGGGCGTAAGGGCGTACGCGCGCGGAGCTGGGGCGTCGGCGGACCGGTGCGTCCCGGCTCCGGCGCACACGCGCGCGGAGCCGGAGCGGTAGCGAGAGCAACCTGGCCTGGGGCGCGCATGTGCGCGGGGTTGGGGCGGCGGCAAGCCGGCGCGCTCCAATCCCGGCGCGCCCATCCGGCTTCATCGCAGCATGCAGCTGCTCGGCAAGGAGCCTCTGATGGAATACGACTTTGATACCGTCGTCGATCGTCGTGGCACCGACAGCGTCAAGTGGGACTGCTACCCTCGCTTCGGTCATACGTCCGACGACCTGCCCCTCTGGGTGGCCGACATGGACTTTGCCCTGCCGCCAGAGGTCATCGCCGACCTCAGGGCCCGCTGCGACCATGGCATCTTCGGGTACACCCAGCCCAGTGCCCTGTACTATCAGGCGGTCTGCTCGTGGATCGAGCGCCACGAGGGCTGGCGACCCGAGCCGGAGTTCTTTGTCCACACGCCCGGAGTGGTCTTTGCCCTGGCAGCGAGTGTGCGGGCCTTTACCGATCCCGGGGACGGTGTGCTTATCCAGCGGCCCGTCTACTACCCGTTCACCTCGGTGGTCGAGAAGAACGGTCGCCGCGTGGTCAACGCTCCACTCGTCTGCCGGAAGGGGCGGTACTCGGTTGACTTCGACGCCTTTGAGCAGGTAGTGGCTCGGGAGAGGCCGCGGATGTTCCTGCTCTGCAACCCCCACAACCCGGTGGGACGGGTCTGGACGCTTGAGGAGCTCTCACGGATCTCCCAGATCTGCTCGGCATACCAGGTGCAGGTGGTTTCCGATGAGATCCATGCCGACTTTGCCCGGCCCGGCCACACTCATGTGCCCTTCGTCCGGGCAGGCGGCGAGGCGGCGCGCACCTGCGTGGTGTGCACTTCGCCGGGCAAGTCCTTCAACCTGGCCGGCCTGCAGGTCTCCAACATCCTCGTCCAGGATGAGGAGGTGCGCGAGCGCTTGAGCTGGGCGGTGGGAGCCACTGGCTTTGGCGGCTGCACGACGCTTGGCTACACTGCCTGTCGATCATGCTACGAGAAGGGCGGCCCCTGGTTTTCCGAGCTTCTCGGCGTGATTGACGGCAACATCCGTCATATGGGTGACTATCTGCGCAAATACCTGCCCAAGTTGCACCTCATCGAGCCTGAGAGTACGTATCTGACCTGGGTCGACTGCCGTGAGCTTGGGCTTTCAGACGAGCAGCTTGACGAGTTCATAAGCAAGCGCGCCCATCTATGGCTCGACCCTGGCCACCTCTTTGGGCCCGAGGGGTCGGGGTTCATGCGCTTCAACGTCGCCTGCCCGCGAGCCACGCTGGACCAGGCCCTCTCACGCCTGCGCGTTGCCTGCGAGGAGCTGACCTGAGGCGCTCCCACCTCAGGGGCCGTGTCGCAGATGTTGGGTTTTGACACGATTTGGAGCCTCGCGGGTGGTCTGCCGTCGCAGGCTCCTCGACGCCCCCGCCGTTTTGCATCGAACCGTAAACCGGGCCAGCGCTGATAAGGCGTACGGTAGGAGCGCATGGACGACGCTTCGAGACGGGATGGGCGCATGGGCGACGGCATTAAGTTCACCGACGACGGCAAGCTGGTTCGGGTGTATCCCGGGGCGGCGGCAAGTCCGGTCGTCTACCTCAACTGCTTCCAGGATCCGGGAGACCAGATCGTCCAGCTACTGAGGCAGACGCAGGCCCCGTCCTGCTCGCTCGTGACGATCAGCAACCTTAGCTGGGACGACGACATGACCCCGTGGGACTGCCCGCCGCTTTCCGCGGACGACAACCCCTGCCACGGCAAGGCCGATGAGTACCTCGAGTGGATGCTCTCCGAGCTTGTCCCCGCCACCGACCGCTACCTGAGCGAGAAGCCCAGCTATCGGGCGCTTGCCGGGTATTCGCTGGCGGGGCTCTTCTCGGTCTACGCGCTCTACCGCACCGGCGCCTTTGACCGGGCAGCCAGCATGTCGGGCTCGCTCTGGTACCCGGACTTCCTGGAGTACACGCGCGCCCACAAGATGGTCCGCCAGCCCAGCTGCCTGTACTTCTCGCTGGGCGACAGAGAGTGTCGCACCAGCCATCCACTGCTCAAGACCGTGCAGGAGCGCACGGAGGCGTTGGCGCGGGATTGCGCGGCGGCCGGCATCGAGACCGTCTTTGAGCTCAACCCCGGCAACCATTTTCAGAAGGCTACCAGGCGCACCGTCAACGGGCTTGCTTGGATGCTCTCACATGGTAAGGGCACGGGCTCCCAGGCCTGCGCAGAGGAGGCTTGATGGGCACCGCACAAACCATCTACGGGCGCTTTTGCGAGGTTGCAGAGCGCTTTCCCGATAGTCCCGCAATCATCGAGGACGTTCAGACCCTGACCTTCTCGGAGCTGTTGCGCCTGGTCGACCGCATCGCCGAGACGCTCCCCAGCAAGGTCCGCACGGTGGGCATCGTGATGGGCCACCATGCGCAGATGGTCGCCTCCATGCTGGCGGTGCTCAAGTGCGGGGCCTGCTACGTGCCCGCCGAGCCGTCCTTTCCAGTGGGGCGGATCCACTTCATGATGGAGGAGTCCGAGGCTGAGCTGGTGCTTACCGAGAACCGCTTCCTGTCGCGGACCGAGGGGCTGCCGGTGCGCATCGCCGAATGCTCCATCTGCAACAAACCCCTGCCGGATACGCCGAGGCCGGAGGCGGCGACGTCCCGGTCGGCCGCGTACGTGCTCTATACCTCGGGCACCACAGGACGGCCCAAGGGCGTGTGCGTCACCAACCGCAACGTCTGTCATTACGCGCGTGCCTTTGCGCACGAGTTCCATCCCGCTCCGGGCGACATCATGCTGCAGTACTCGGTCTGCTCATTTGACATCTTTGTGGAGGAGGTCTTTGCGAGCCTGCTCAACGGGGCGGCCATCGCCATCCCCTCGGAGGAGGACAAGGCCGACGTCCAGAGCCTGATGGGCTTTGTCGACCGCCATCACGTGACCATGATGAGCGGCTTTCCGTACCTGCTCGCCGACATGAACCACCTCCAGCGGATTCCGTCGTCTCTGAGGCTGCTCATCAGCGGCGGCGATGTGCTGCGCGGATCCTACGTGGACCATCTGCTTGAACAGGGGGTGGAGGTCTACAACACCTACGGACCCAGCGAGACCACGGTTTGCGCTGCGTACTACCGCTGCAACGGCGGCACGGTGCTTGAGGACGGAACCTATCCGGTGGGGCGCGCGGTGCGGGGGGCGGGCATCGAGCTTCTGGATCAGGACGGGGAGGCGGTGGCGCCGGGCGAGGTGGGCGAGCTCTGCATCAGCGGCGACGGGGTCTCAGAGGGCTACATCGGCGACCATGACGAGGAGAACCGCGCCTTTGTGCTCCAGCCGGACGGGTCCGTGCTGTATCGCAGCGGCGACCTGGGCTACCTGCTTCCGGACGGCAACATCGCCTTCCTGCATCGCAAGGACTCACAGATCATGATCTACGGCAAGAGGGTCGAGGTGCAGGAGGTGGAGTCGCGCCTCTACCAGTGCGGCGGCGTGCGGCAGGCGGTGGTGCGGCCGTGCGTTGACGAGCAGGGTCTCTCCTACATGGTCGCGTATGTGGTGCCGACGGACGGGCGTCTGAGCGTCTCGGCGATTCGAGAGGAGCTGGCCCGCAACCTGACCTCGTTCATGATTCCCGAGTTCTTTGTGCAGGTATCCGCCATCCCCCTCAATGCCAACGGAAAGCCCGATTACACGCAGCTTCCCTTGGTTCTCAAGGGCTGACGGCGCGAGGGGAGGGGCTCATGGCAGTCGAGATTCGCCGGGCGGGAATTGAGGACCTGGACCTGCTCATAGCCTGGCGGGTGGAGGTGCTCCAGGAGGTGTTTGGCCTCCCGGCGGGCGGGGTGCCTCCGGAGCTTGTCGAGGCTAACCGCCGCTATTATCGAGAAGAGCTTGCGACCGGCGGACATGTGGCCTGCTTTGCGCTGCTCGACGGCCAGCTGGTGGGGTGCGGCGGGGTGTGCATCCAGCGCGAGATGCCCTCGCCGGACAACCAGAGTGGCATCAACGGCTACCTGATGAACATCTACACCCGCACGTGCTGGCGTGGCAGGGGCGTGGGCCGGGCGGTGGTGGAGTGGCTCGTCGGTCAGGCCCACGAGCTTGGCGCCGGCAAGGTCTACCTCGAGACGACCGCCGATGGAAGGCCCCTCTACCAGGCCGTCGGGTTTGCCGACCTGCCCGACATCATGAAGCTCGAAGCGCGTCCGTGAGAGGGGCGCGCGGCTCGGCCGCGGCCGACCGGCAAGCCCCACGACCCACCCAGCGACCGGAGGACGTCGCTCGGCACCGCCGCGGCCGACCGGCCAGGCTCCAGCAACCCGCCCGGCGCGGCGGGGGCCTTGATGCAAAT
>OMWF01000155.1 GCA_900314665.1 uncultured Actinomycetes bacterium | reverse complement strand
TCCACCTACGCCACCTGGTGGATCCGCCAGGCCATCACCCGCGCCATCGCCGACCAGGCCCGCACCATCCGCATTCCGGTGCACATGGTGGAGACCATCAACAAGCTGGTGCGCATCCAACGCCAGCTGCTCCAGGAGCTGGGCCGCGAGCCCACGTCCGAGGAGATCGGCGAGCGCATGGGCATGAGCGCGGAGCGCGTCCGCGAGATCAAGAAGATCAGCCAGGAGCCGGTCAGCCTGGAGACGCCCATCGGCGAGGAGGAGGACAGCCAGCTGGGCGACTTCATCGAGGACTCCGACGCCGTGGCCCCGCCTGATGCCGCCGGCTTCCTGATGCTCCAAGAGCAGCTCAACAAGGTGCTCGACGGGCTGGCCGAACGTGAGCGCAAGGTGATCGAGCTTCGCTTTGGCCTGGTCGACGGGCATCCGCGCACGCTCGAGGAGGTGGGTCGCGAGTTTGGCGTCACCCGCGAGCGCATCCGCCAGATTGAGAGCAAGACCCTCGCCAAGCTGCGTCACCCGTCACGTTCCAGCAAGCTCAAGGACTATCTCGAGGACTAACAGACTCATGGAGCTACGCTTTACACGGAGAACTGCCTTTCTCATGGTATGGGACGTGCTGGCCACGTTCCTCTCGTACCTGTTTGCCTCGCTTCTGACCCTGCAGTTTGACGAGCTCTTCGCCACGCATGAGATCTACTTCGTGATCGGCGTCGCGGCCATCGTCAACCTGGGTTTCTTTGCGCTCTTCAGGCTCTACAACGACCTCTGGGAATACGCCTCGATCGACGACGCCCTGCGCATCTGCGCCGCGGTGGCGGTGGCCACGCTGGTCTCGGCTGTGTTCCTGTGGGTCATCGGGTTCTGGCTTCCCATCCGGGTCTACGTGGTGGCCCTGGTCATCATGGTGTTCTTCACCGGGGGCATCCGCATGGTCTACCGGCTCAAGCGCAGTCACGGACGGCGCCTGAGGAGCGCCGCCTCGGCCGAGAAGCGCCCGCGCACGCTCGTGGTGGGGGCTGGCGAGACCGGATCGCTGGCCATCACCCGCATGGCCAACCGCGACCCGGCCATGGTGGGCGTCCCGGTGGTAGCCGTCGACGACAACCCCGAGAAGCGCAACGCCCGCATCCACGGCGTGCATGTGGCAGGCACCACCGAGGACATCTGTGCCCTGGTCAAGCGCTATGACGTGGAGCAGATCGTGGTGGCCATCCCCTCGGCAAGCCTGGAGGACCGCCGCCGCATCTATGAGATCTGCACCCAGACCGACTGCACCTTGAAGACGCTGCCCAACGTGCGCGACCTCACGATGGATGAGATCCAAGACGTCAAGCTGCGCGAGGTCGACCTGGCAGACCTTCTCGGCCGCGACGAGGTGGTGCTCAACACCCGGCTGGTGAGCGGCTACATCGCGGGCAAGACCATACTGGTCACCGGCGGGGGCGGCTCCATCGGCAGCGAGCTCTGCCGGCAGCTCTGCGCCGTGGCCCCTCGGCGCATCGTCATCTTCGACATGTACGAGAACGACGCCTACCTGCTCAAACGCGAGATTGACAGCCAGTACGACGACATCGACGTGCAGGTCGAGATCGGCAGCGTGTGCGACGAGCCCCGCCTGCGCGAGGTCTTTGAGGCCTACCGCCCGGCGGCGGTGTTCCATGCGGCGGCGCACAAGCACGTGCCCCTGATGGAGGCCTGCCCCCGGGAGGCCATTCAGAACAATGTCTTTGGCACTCTCAACACCGTGCGGCTGGCCGATGAGTACGGCGTGGACCGCTTCATCTTCATCTCCACCGACAAGGCGGTTAACCCCACGAGCGTGATGGGGGCCACCAAGCGCATGGGCGAGATGGTCATCCAGCACTACGCGCAGACCTCCCGCACGGTATTTGCTGCGGTGCGCTTCGGCAACGTGCTCGGCTCCAACGGCAGCGTGATCCCCATCTTCAAGAAGCAGATCGCCGCTGGCGGCCCGGTCACCGTCACCGACCCCAACATCGAGCGTTTCTTCATGACCATCCCCGAGGCGGCCCGTCTGGTCATCCAGGCAGGCGGCCTGGCCGATGGGGGAGAGGTGTTCATCCTCGACATGGGTGACCCGGTCAAGATCGTGGACCTTGCCAAGGGCCTCATCAAGCTCTCGGGGCTGCAGCTCGACCGCGACATCAAGATAGTGTTCACCGGCCTGCGCCCGGGTGAGAAGATGTACGAGGAGCTCCTCATGAACGAGGAGAACACCCTGCCCACCAAGATGAAGGGCATCATGATCTCCACCGGCAAGGAGGTCAGCTTCGAGGAGGTCGAGTCAAAGCTGGAGGCTTTGAAGGCATGCCTCACCGGCACCAATGAGAACGCCATCAAGGTGTTGGGGCAAGCCGTGCCCACCTACACCTACACGCCCAACGACGGATCGCAGGGACGCTGAGTATGGCAACAACTCCCGTCCGTCCCCCGGCGACGGCCCCCATCAACCTGGTATCGGTCGGCATCGTGGCCTTCAACGAGGAGGGCTACCTCGAGCACGTGCTCGACGACTTGGTGGCTCAGCGATTTCCGCACGACCGCATCGAAGTGCTGCTGGTTGACTCACGCTCCACGGACGCCACTAAGGCCGTGATGGAGAGCTTTGCCCGCAACAACGATTTGCCTACGCACAGGTTCGCCTGCGTGCAGGTGCTCTCAAATCCGCGGCGCATTCTCCCGTGTGGTTGCAACGAGCTTCTTCGTCATTTCCACGGCGACGTCATCATCAGGGTGGACGCCCATGCGCGCATCCCCGAAAACTTCATCGAGAGCAACGTGGAGGTGCTCGCCGAAGGTGAGTACGTATGCGGCGGCCCGCGACCTACCATCGAATCGCCCTCCACTCCCTGGACCAAGACCCTGTTGGCTGCCGAGGAGTCGGCTTTCGGCAGTTCAGTGGCGGACTACCGCTCGGCCTCATCCAAGCAGTACCTCTCGGCAGTCTTCGCGCCCGCCATCAGGCGTGAGGTAATCGAGGCCATCGGCCGCTACGACGATCGATTGGCGCGTACCGAGGACAACGACTTCTGTTATCGCATCCGCAAGGCTGGTTATCGCATCCGTTT
>OMWF01000029.1 GCA_900314665.1 uncultured Actinomycetes bacterium | reverse complement strand
GGATGTATGCGAAGGCGAGGCGGCTCTCGACTAGGCGACGCAGCAGACACCGCAGTCTTCGACCGCCGCCGAGACCTGACGCCCTCGGCGGACGACGAGCATCGGCGCCGTTATTGCTTCCGAGCGGGTCCAGAACCTGGACGTCAGGGCAGACGTTGGCGGATGCTACCGGGCCCTCCTGCGGCCATCGATCGACTGGTGGCGAGCGATGGGTCGTCGTAGCCTCAAAGGACGGTTCTGCTCAGGAGTCACGACCTGCAAACCCGTTGTCGTAAGACTCATTGGTTAACAGGATGTACCAGTGCGGTTATCCGGCTGTTGTGTGCTCGGAATCTTCTGTCAAAGCGACATAATTGTCAGTGATTTTGACGTTTCGTATTATAAGTATTGCAACTTATGACGTATATACACCGATTTACATATAGCAATCTAATCACATGTTTATAGATGATTAAATTCTATCATCTAGTAAATTATTATCTCATTCGTAATTATTCATTACAACTTTAGTTGTAGTATTTGTGAGACCGTGCAAATGCTTTCAGAAACGAGTCGTCGTCATGCGCTTGAACCTCACTGTCATAGCCGATTGGCTTAACGATTTTCCAATCACCAAGTCCCATCCGGGAAATCCCTACGCCTTCCCTTACGAGACCTGCCGCATCTGGGCTCCGGACGAGGAGCCGTCCTCCTCGATTCTCTATATCTGCGCAAGCCACCTACTTCCACCGGCCCCCGCCCGCGGCCGCATCGGGTTCATCTGCATCGGCACCCTGCCCAAGGACTACCCCGCGTCCCGCGCCGACTACCTCTGCGTGCCCGCGGGCACCGACCTGCTCCGCCTCGTCAACGAGGTGGTCGACATCTTCTCCCGTTTCGACGTCTGGGACAGGCGGCTGCAAGAAGCGGTGATGAGTCCCCAGCCGCTCACCAGCCTGGCGGTTATCGCCCATGAGGTATTTGTAAATGATCTCTGCTGTTGGGACACCAACGGCTATCTTCTCGCCCATGCCCGCACGCCAGGCACGCCGCTGCATGCCGGCTACCCCTCGACCGATGCCGAGCTCGCTAACAACGACTGGTTCTACATCCGAGCGGATGCGGTCAAGGACCGTGGCCCCTCCCCCATCCCCGTCACCGTGCATGTGGGCGTCTACTGGGCCAACAGCATCGTATGCGATGTCTTTGACGAGACCGGCCAGCCCGCCTTCTCGGGAGGCGATGCCGACGGCGGGCAGTGGCTTTCTCAGACCAACCTTGAACAACTCTCGGAGGATGCTCTTCTCGCCCGGCTCACCCTCGACGACACCATCCACGAGTTCAAGGCGTCCGACCCCTCCCTGCTCTTCCATGTGAGCAGCTACTTTGGAGCCGCCCTGCTGCAGGACGACTCCCTGCGGGTGAGCTCGTCAGCGGCCTTCGACCAGATGCTCAAGGCGATGCTTGCCCAGGAGCGGCCCTACAAGGTGAGCTACGAGGCGGTGCTCGCCTCGGACGGCTGGCACAAGCTTGACCCGTACCGCTGCGTGGTGGCCGTCTCCGCTCGCGGCGAGCTCACCCAGAACCGAGCCGCGCGCCTGGCGACCCTGATCCAGCGGCGCCTTCCCCACTCCTATCCGTACCAGTTGCAGGACTCGCTGGTGGTGCTCATCAACATGAGGCGCACCCGGGAGCTCTTTGAGCCGGTGACCGCCGATAACGACATCTGGGCGCTGCTGGAGCCGCTGCTTGCGGCCCACAGTTGCTGCGCTGCGATCAGCGACGAGTTTGCCGACTTTGCGCAGTCGCTCCAGTACGAGCAGCAGGCGGTCAAGACGCTTGACGCCGGCCGTCAGCACAATCCCGACACGGTGCTCTACCGCTTTGAGACCAGCGCTCTCGACCTCCTGCTGCAGAACAGCCGCGGCGAACTGCCTCCCGAGCGCTACTGCACCGCCCGGGTGCAGGCGCTGCTCGAATACGATCACGACCATGAGGGAGGGCTGGTGCGAACCCTTGCCGCCTGGCTGCGCTCGGGCGCCAAGATCAACCAAATCACCAAGGAGCTCAAGATTAACAAGACCACGCTCTACTACCGTCTGCGCCGCGTCGAAGAGATAACCGGGCTCAACCTGGGCGAATATCGCACCCGCCTATACCTGTGCATCCTGCTGGAGACCGTACCGCAGCTGCAGGAGGCGGCCAAGGGGTAGCGGAGCAACCTCGCAAAGGTTGCCGCATGGCTCTGCCCCGCCTAGCCTGTCGCATATGTATGAGTCAGAGCACTAGCGCCAGCTGCTGCTCCAGTCCGATCGTTTCAGGGCCAGCAGCCTTGGGGTCGTCGGGATGCACACGCCATGTCTCATAGCCAGCAGTCTTTGGGAGCCGAGATGGGCACACCGGCTGCCGCCTCAGCCCCTACTCCCCCTCCGGTTGCGGCAGATGCGAGACGAGGTATTCCGTGATCTGGGCGCAGTGCTTGGCCGCTTTGACCTCAAAGACTGGGTAGAGCACGCTGTCCGAGCCGTCGGCCTTGTCTGAGATGGCGCGGATGATGACAAAGGCGATGCCGTTCAGGGTACAGGCGTGGGCGATGGCGGCGCCCTCCATCTCCGAGCAGAGTCCTCCAAACTGGCTGGCCAGGCGCTGCTTGACGTCATCGTCGCGGATGAACTGATCGCCCGAGACGATCCGTCCCTCAAAGGCTTGCTGGTCCGGCGCGGCGGCGGCGATGGCTGCCAAGGCCTCGCGGCGCAAATCCTTATCGGCGGGGAACAGCCGCTGCATGCCCGGAACCTGCCCCGGTTCATATCCCAGGTTGCACACGTCCACATCGTGGTAGAGCGCCTCGGTAGACACCACAAAGTCGCCGATGTTGATGCGGGCGTCGAGGGAGCCGGCCACGCCGGTGTTGACCACGTGCGTCACGTCATAAAGGTCGGCGAGCATCTGCACGCACAGGGCGGCGTTGACCTTGCCCACGCCGCACTCGACCACCACCACGGAACGCCCGTCAAGCAAGCCCTCGTGAAAGCGCATCCCCGCCCGCGCGGCCTCCCGATGGCCCTCGAGCCGCTCGACCAGGTGAGCGACCTCCGCCTCCATGGCCCCGATGATGCCGATTCTCATGCGTCGTCCATCCTTTCTAGGCGGGTCGGAACGCATCCGGCGCGCGAAGGCGCGCGCAATCGCACGCTTAGCCAGCTGCGTCAGGCCGCACTTCATGGCGATGCTGCGTTACGCCTGCGGATAGGTGGTGTGGGCCTCGTCCAGGCAGGAGAGCGTCTGGTCCAGATAGCGGCGGGCCCACCACTTGGCGGCGTTGAGGTCTGAGTCGTGCCAGTTGCCGCACTCTGCGGGCGCAGCCCCGGGGATGTCGCCCTCGAAGTCGGCGATGAACTGGTACATGCGCTTCACCAAATCGGCGATGTCCATGGGTGCGTAATCACCAAAGAGCACGAGGTAGAAGCCGGTGCGGCAGCCCATCGGACCAAAGTAGACGTCGCGCGGGCCCCATTCGGGGTCGTTGCGCAGGAAGGTGGCGCCCAGGTGCTCGATGGCGTGGATGGGCGCGGTGTTCATGACCGGCTCGCGGTTGGGCGCGGTCATGCGCAGGTCAAAGGTGGTGACGACGGCGCCGCTGGCCGGGTCGACGTCCTGGCGAGAAAGGTAGATGCCGGGCTCGAGGCGCAGGTGATCGATCGTAAAGCTGGCGATTTTCTCCATGGAGACCCCTCACACGATTGATTGGCGTTCAACCGCTTCAGTATAGGGGTTGCCGAGAAGGGCGCCTGCCCTGAGCGCCGGCGGACCCCGACGGGCAGTCCGCACCCGTCGGGGTCCGCCGCATCTTGGGACAGCTGCTGCGACCGAGGGCTAGGCCATCTGGCTCACCAGGTTGGCCGTCTCGCGCGCGATGCGCATCTCCTCATCGGTGGTGACCACGCAGATCTTGATGGGCGAGTCATCGATGGAGATGATGCGGTTCACGCCGATCTGGCCGGTAACGTCGTTGCGCTCCTTGTCGAGGATCATCCCCATGTGGGCCAGCCCGGCAAAGATGCGCTCGCGCAGCTTGGCGGAGTTCTCGCCGATGCCGGCGGTCATGACCACGGCGTCGGTCTTGGTCATGGCCGCGTAGAAGCTGCCGATGGCCTTCTGAATGCGGTAGACGTACATGTCGATGGCCAGCTGTGCCCGCTCGTTGCCCCCCTCGGCCGCATCGAGGACGTCGCGCATGTCCGAGGAGATGCCCGACACGCCCAGGATGCCGCTCTCGCGGTTCAAGATCTCATCCATGTCGTCGAAGGTCTTGCCCTCGCGACGCATGATGTAGGTGATGATGGCCGGGTCGATGGAGCCCGAGCGGGTGCCCATCATGAGGCCCTCGAGCGGGGTGAAGCCCATGGTGGTGTCGATCGACTTGCCGTGGTTGACCGCCGTGATTGAACCGCCGTTGCCCAGGTGGCAGGTGATGAGACCCAGGTCGCGCAGGGGCCTGCCCATGAGGTTGGCCGCCTGCTGGGCCGCATAGCGGTGGCTTGTCCCGTGCGCGCCGTAGCGGCGGATGCGGTACTCCTCGTAGTAGCGCATGGGCAGCGGGTAGAGGTACGCCTTGGGCGGCATGGTGGTGTGGAAGGCGGTGTCGAAGACGCCCGCCTGAGGGGTGTTGGGCATGAGCTCGTGCATCATGTCGATGCAGGCGTCTGCGGGCGGGTTGTGCAGCGGCGCCAGCAGCTCGCAGTCGTCGAGCAGCTTGCGGGCTTCCTCGTCGATGATCGTGGTCTTGCTGAAGTGCTCGCCGCCGGCCACGATGCGGTTGCCGATGGCGTCAATCTGGCCGAGGCCGCTGATGGGACTCTCTGGGTCGTCAACCATCACGTCAAGGAGGCGCTTCAGGCACTGGGTGACCGACGCCCCCTCCATCTTGTAGCGCATCTTCTTGAAGTCCGGCGCAAACGAGATGGACATGGTGCATTCGGGAGTGCCGACCTTCTCGGCCAGGCACTTCATCTGTGAGACCTTTCCGTCGGTTTCGATGAGCTGTGACTTCAGTGATGAGCTTCCGGCATTTACGACGAGGATTTTCACGGCGGTTCCTCCCTTATGACGCCCTCGCGGCAGACGCGGCCACACCTCAGCGCATGGACCGATGAGGCACCACCGCGCCCGCCGATTGCTATGCTTGCTCCATACTAACGCATGGATAAGTCCGTTATCCGCACCTACCCTTAAGAATATGAAACCATTCTGCGGTTATCGGGACGTCCTCCCCGCCGACGCCGGGCACAGCGTTGCCACGCGCCGCGAGGGCCTGCGGGCCCGATGCCGCCTGCGCTCTGCCACCGCGCACCGCGCGCGGGCTTGCCGACCCGATGGCGCATCGCCTCGGCGACTGGGGCCGTACGCTATGCCATGCTTATCTGAGCAGCAGCACCGTTACGAGAAGGCAGGAGCGCATCATGTGGGAGACCAACCCCAACCTCAAGCTTGACGAGAACGGCATGGACCTCTGCGAGCGCTACTTTTACCAGGTAGGGCTGCCAATGCTTGAAGAGCGCTTTGGCGACGAGCTCGACCACATCGCCGCCGGCTTGGTGGGCGAGGGCTCGGAGTGCTTCGGGTTTGACGACGCTATCTCCACCGACCACGACTGGGGCCCCAGCTTCTGCCTGTGGCTGACCGATGAGGACTACGACCGCTTTGGCGCGCAGCTCGCCGCCGCCTACGACGAGCTGCCCGAGGAGTTTGAGGGCAGGCGCTTTGCTCGTCACCGCGAGCAGGCGGCAGGGCGGCGTGGCGTGCTGAGGATAAGCTCCTTCTACACCAAATTCCTGGGACGGCCGACCGTTCCGGAAAGCCCGCTGGATTGGCTGCGCCTGCCCGAGTCCTACCTGGCAGTGGCCACCAACGGCAAGGTCTTCGCGGATCCCGTGGGAGAGTTCAGCCGTATCCGCAACGCACTGCTCGGCTTCTATCCCGAAGATGTGCGCCGCAAAAAGCTCGCCGCCCAGGTGGCCACTATGGCGCATACGGGGCAGGCCAACTTCTGCCGGGTGATGGCGCGCTTTGACACGGTGGCCGCAAGCATGGCCCGAGCCCAGTTCATCGAGGCCGCCATGAAGGTGACCTATCTGCTCAACCACAGGTACGCGCTCTACTACAAGTGGATGTGGCGCGGCTTGAGGGAGCTTTCCGTGCTGCCTGAGATGCCCGAGCTCATCCGCCAGCTGGCCGAGGCCCCGCTCGACGCCGCTGCCTGGAAAAACGTGGGCAGCAACGTGAGCACCATGCCGCCCAACACCGCCGACGCCAGCGTCAACCTGATGGAGAAGATCTGCGCGCTGGTGGCTGGCGAGCTTACGCGGCAAGGTCTGTCGAACGCCACCAGCACCTATCTGGAAGACCATGCCTACGCGGTGCAGGCGAGCATCGAGAACCCCCAAGTGAGGGGCCTGAACCTGCTGCTAGGCTAGGAGCCCTCGCCCAAGTGTGTCAACGGGGACACTCCGTTGACACACTCAGAAGAATAGCTGGTAGATAAGGCGCGTTGCAAAAACCACAAGCACGGTGAGGATGATGGGGCGCACGATCTTTGAGCCCTTGTCGGAGAAGGTGTGAGCACCCAGGTAGTTTCCGGCGATGTTGGCTGCGCCGGCCAGCAGCCCGAGGCCGATGAGCACCGTGCCGTGCGCCAAGAAGACCGCCAGCGCCGTGACGTTGGTAGTGATGTTTATGGCCTTGGTGACGCCCGCCGCCTTGAAGACGTCGAGACGCGCCAGCCCGGTGAGCAGCAAGAGCAGAAAGGTGCCGGTGCCGGGGCCGTAAAAACCGTCGTACACGCCGCAGACAAGGGCGATGAGCATCGTCAGCGCCACGGTCCTGCCGTGCGAGAAGGAGGGCTTGTCGGTCTCTAGATTCTTTTTGACCAGCACGTAGAAGCCGATGAAGGGGATGGCCGCCAGCATCAGCGCCATGATGAGCCGCTCGCTCGCAATGAGCGTGAGCCGTGCGCCAGCCGCCGACCCCGCGATGGCGGCGACGATGGCCAGCGCCGAGAGCCTCCAGGGGATGTAACCCTGGCGCGCGTAGTGGGCCGTGGCCACCGCGGTCCCCATCGACGAGGAGAGCTTGTTGGTGCCGATGGCCAGATGCGGCGGCAGGCCGGCAAACAGGTACGCGGGCAGCGAGATGAGCCCCCCACCGCCGCCGATCGCATCGACGAAGCCGGCGATGAAGAGCATCGGCAGGATGAGGGCGAGCGTCCACGCAGGGAGGCCGCCCGTGACGAGCGCAAGAATATCCATTGGTTGCTTAGATCACAGCCTTCTCAAGAAACGTACCTGTCAGATTCGCGCAGCGAAGTCGGCAAGGCGAGCGCCGGCTTTAGACGGGCGCGTCACTTCTCGCGGTCGCTTTGGACCAGGGGCTCCTCGATGTTCTCGAACTTATCGGGGTCGCCCGCCTCGCCGATTTCGACGGGATCGCCGTGGGCCGTGAACTCGTCGGCGGTCGTGGGCTCGGTGGGCGCATCGAGGCTGCCGGCATCGACGGACGAGTAGTCGCGGTTCTTGAAGACGGACACATCGAGCATGCCGGCGAGCTTGGCCATGATGGTGGTCACCACAGCGTCGCCGGTGATGTTGACGGCAGTGCGGCCCATGTCGAGGATGCGGTCGATGCCCATAATCATGGCCACGCCCTCGGCCGGCAGCCCGATGGAGTCGAACACCATGGCCAGCATGATGGTCCCCACGCCGGGCACGCCAGCCGTGCCGATGGAGGCGGAGACGGCGGTGAGCACCACGGTGGCCAGCATGGCGGGCGTGAGGTTGATGCCAAAGGCCTGGGCGATGAACACGACGGCCGCGCCCTGCATGATGGCGGTTCCGTCCATGTTGATGGTGGCGCCCAGGGGGATGGTGAAGGAGGTAATGCGGCGGTCGACGCCCACCTTCTGCTCGAGCGTCTCCATATTGAGGGGGATGGTGGCGTTAGACGAGCTGGTGGAGAAGGCGAAGAGCATCACGGGCAGGAACTTGTGCAGGAAGTGGAAGGGGTTCAGGCGCGTGAACACCACCAGCAGCAGCATGTACACCACCAACACCTGCACGATAAGGCCCAGGTAGACCACGCCGATGAATTTGACCATGGGCAGGATGCCGGACAAGCCCAGATTGGCGAAGGTGCGGGCGATGAGGCAGAAGATGCCAACGGGGGCGACCACCAGCACCAGGCTGATCATCTTCATCATGACGGCGTTGAACTGCGTGAAGAAGCGGTTAACCGTGGCCACCTTCTTGCCCAGGCGCCCGAGGATGAAGCCCAGGATGAGGGCGAAGAAGATGATCTGCAGCATCGACCCCGTGGCCATGGCGTTGATGACGTTGGTGGGGATGATGCCGATGAGCATGGCGGGAATGGTCTGGTCGGTAGTGGTGGCGGAGGGCTTGACCTGGACCACGGCGTTCATGTCGAGGTCCACGCCGGGCTGCAGCGCCTGGGCCAGCCCGATGGCGATCAGGACGGCGCAGGCGGTGGTGAGCAGGTACGCGAGGATGGTGCCCACGCCCACCTTGCCCAGCAGCTTGGGGTCGCTCATCGAGGCGGCGCCGCAGACGATGGAGCAGAACACCAGCGGGACGACGATCATCTGCATCAAGCGGATGAACCACTGGCCCAGAACATAGAAGACGCCCTCGATGAGGATGTTGTCGACAGTCGACCCGCTGGGGATGGTCACGCTGCAGATGATGCCCACCACAATGCCGAGGCACAGCGAGATCAGGATGGCTCCCGTGAGGTTGATGCGGCGCTTCTTCTTGGGCTTCTCGGCCTGAGGCTGGGTGCTTGCGGTTGCGGTGTCGGTCATGGATGCCCTCTTCTCAGCGCGCCTGAAACGTGCGCTCTCCCCCGATGCTCCGCGCCGCAAGCCAATGGCTACCAGCGCGAAGTGTGTGTAATTTGTGCAAATGATACGCAGCTGCTACCTAGGTTGCAGCGCATCCGGAGTTGCGAATCTTGTTAGCGACCGGCAAGAAAAGTCCAACGGCGGCAACCGCGGGGCCTACACCAGCTCGAGCGCCTGAGCGACGTCGGCGACCAGGTCCTCGGTGCCCTCGAGGCCGCACGACAGACGCACCATCGAGGGGCCGATGCCGGCGGCGAGAAGTTCCTCGTCGGTCATCTGCCGGTGCGTCGAGCTGGCCGGATGCAGGCAGCAGGTGCGGGCGTCGGCCACGTGCGTCTCGATGGAGGCCACCTTGAGCGCCTCCATGAAGCGCACCGCCGCCGACCGTCCGCCGGCCACCTCAAAGCTCACCACGCCGCAGCTCCCCTGCGGGAGGTACTTCTGCGCCAGCTCGTAAGAGGCGTCGCCCGGCAGGCTGGGGTAGCACACTGAGTCGATCTTGCTAGACGTCGAGAGGAACTTTGCCACCGCCAGGGCGTTCTCGCAGTGACGCGGCACGCGCACGTGCAGGCTCTCCAGCCCCAGGTTGAGGTAGTAGGCGTTCTGCGGGCTCTGAACCGGCCCCAGGTCGCGGATCAGCTGCGAGACGATCTTGGTGGTGTAGGCGCCGCCCTGCCCAAAGCGCTCCGCGTACACGATCCCGTGGTACGACTCGTCGGGCGTGGTCAGGCCGGGGAACTTCTCGGCGTGGTCCATCCAATCGAAGTTGCCCGAGTCCACGATCGCGCCGCCCAGAGCGCCGCCGTGCCCGTCCATGTACTTGGTGGTGGAGTGGGTCACGATGTCGGCCCCCCATTCAAAGGGACGGCAGTTGACGGGGGTGGCAAAGGTGTTGTCGACAATCAGGGGCACGCCGTGGCGGTGCGCGGCGGCAGCGAACTTCTCGATGTCGAGGACCGTGAGGGCGGGGTTGGCGATGGTCTCGCCAAACACGCACTTGGTGTTGGGCCTAAACGCGGCGTCGAGCTCTTCCTCAGTGCAGGTTGGAGACACAAACGTGACCTCCACGCCCATCTTGCGCATGGTGTGGGCAAACAGGTTGAAGGTGCCGCCGTACACCGTCGAGGAGGACACGATGTGCCCGCCGGCCTCGCAGATGTTGAAGACGGCCAGGAACGTGGCGGCCATACCCGAGCCCGTGAGCACCGCCGCCGTGCCGCCCTCGAGGTCGGCGATCTTGGCGGCTACGTGGTCGCAGGTGGGGTTCTGCAGGCGCGAGTAGAAGTAGCCCTCAGCTTCCAGGTCAAAGAGCGCGCCCATGGCGTCAGATGAATCGTACTTGAACGTGGTCGACTGGATGATGGGCACCTGTCGCGGCTCTCCATTACCAGGGGTGTATCCTGCCTGCACGCAGCGCGTGTCGATGCTCTGATCCATGAGTGGGCTCCTTCTCGGTCAATCGGGACCCGTCAATTGTACGCTTTGGCCATCTGGAGCAGGACAGGAGCGGCAAAGGCTACGCCCCCAGCCCCGTGAAGCGCTCGTAGAACGCCTTGAGCCTGTCCACCACGCGCTTCTTCAACGCGTCGTAGGCGCCGCTCTTGTCAAAGCGGCTCGGCTTCTTGAGCATGATCCCCACCACGTCCGTCCCGCTCTCGGGGATGCCCCCATCGCGGAAGGCCCGATCGACCAGCTCGCGCGTCTTCGCATCATCCAGGTGCTCTTCGTCGATGATCGATGAGAGTTCTGCCTCGCGCTTCTCGGCGATGTACTTCTTCCAATCCGCATCGACGTCCTCGGAGCGGTCCAGCCCGTCGATGAACTGCTCGATAAGATCGCGCTTGTTGCGCAGCTCGTAGCTCGAGGCGATAGCGCGCTCAACGTCGGCGATGATCACCTTGTCCTGGCAGTTCGAGTCGTGGTACTTCTGCACGAGCATGAGGATGTAGTCGATGTTCACGTCGACCTGCTTGAGCAGCTCCACCTCAAACACCAGGTCGTCGTTGATGATCGTCTGGTCGCCAGCCTGTGGGCGGTACTTCTTGTAGAGGTCAGTGTAGACGCTGCGGTAATCCTGCTCGTCGCGCGGCGACATGGGGTCATCCTCGGCGAACTCGTCAAAGCTCGTCAGGATGTTGCGCAGGCGCATGATGGTGCCCCAGAGGCGGATGAAGGCCTTCTCGGCCTCCTCGCCCACCGGATCCTCGCCGGGGGCGAGCATCGCATAGAGCCGCGCAAGGCGGTCGCGGTATTCGGCCAGGTACTCGGCGTAGGGCTTGAGGAGCACGATGCCGCCGGCGTCCTTGTCGCCAAACAGCGAGATGGCCTCGTTGACCTCGTCCTCGAGATTGCGGAAGCACACGATGTTGCCAAAGTCCTTCACCGCGTTGAGGATGCGGTTGGTGCGGCTGAAGGCCTGGATCAGCCCGTGGAGGCGCAGGTTCTTGTCCACCCACAGGGTGTTGAGCGTGGTGGCGTCAAAGCCGGTGAGGAACATGTTCACGACGATGACCAGGTCTATCTGGCGGGTCTTGAGGCGCTCCGAGAGGTCCTTGTAGTAGTTGTTGAAGCCGTCCTCGCCGCCGCCCGCGGTCGAGAAGCTCGTGTGGAACATCTCGTTGTAGTCCGCGATGGCGTCTTCCAGAAAGTCGCGGTCGGGCGCGTCGAGGCTCTCCACGTCAAAGTCCTCCTCGGGCAGGCCGCTTCCCGAGTCGTCCTGGTTCACCCCGAAGCTGTAGATGAGCCCCACCTTGAGCTTCTCGTCAGACCGTTGCGCCTGCAGGCGTTTGAACGCCGCGTAGTACGCCTTGGCCATGTCGATGGAGGCCGTGGCGAACAGCGAGTTGAACCCCATGACGCGCCTGTCCTTGAGGGTGTAACTGGTCTGGCGCTTGGTCTTCTGGTCGAAGTGGTCAAGGATGTAGCTCACGACCTTGTCGACCCGGCGCTTGTCCGCGTACGCGCCCTCGCGGTAGATGTCGTAGACCTTCTCGTCGGGGAACTCGTCCTTCTCCTTGATAGTCTTGATGTAGTCGATGCGGAAGGGCAGGACGTTGCCGTCGCGGATGGCGTCCACGATGGTGTAGGTGTGCAGCCGGTCGCCAAACGCCTGCTCGGTGGTGCGCAGGTGGGGGTCGGCGCCGTTCAGGGCGTTCTCTGCGAAGATGGGCGTGCCCGTGAACCCAAACAGGTGGTAGTTCTTGAAGTGCTTGGTGATGGCTCGGTGCATCTCGCCAAACTGGCTCCGGTGGCACTCGTCAAAGATGATGACCACGTGCTTGCCGTAGATGTCGTGGTGCGGGTTCTTCTTGATGAAGCAGCTGAGCTTCTGAATGGTGGTCACCAGGATGGGCTTGTCGTTGTCGGAGAGGTTGCGCGCCAGCTCCGCGGTGTTCTTGGACCCGTCGACCGCGCCCTCCTCGAACTTGTTGTACTCGCGCATGGTCTGGTAGTCGAGGTCCTGGCGGTCCACCACGAACATGACCTTGTCCACGCCCTCCATGCCGGACGCCAGGCGCGCCGTCTTGAAGCTGGTGAGCGTCTTGCCGGATCCCGTGGTGTGCCACACGTAGCCGCCGGCGCGCGGGGTGCCCAGCATGCGCTTGTCGTTCTCGCTGATGAGGATGCGGTTCAGGATGCGCTCGGTCGCCACGATCTGGTAGGGACGCATGACCTTGAGCACCTGCTCGGTGTCAAAGACGCAGTAGCGCGTGAGGATGTTGAGGATGGTGTGCTTGGCAAAGAACGTCTTGGTGAAGGGCACGAGGTCGCGGATGGGCTTGTTGTCCGCCGCCGCCCACCAGCTGGTGAACTTGAAGCTGTTGGACGTCTTCTTGCCCTTGCGCTTGCCGCTGCGGGTCTCCTCTATGTGGGACCAGCGCGTGGTGTTGGAGTAGTACTTGGTGTGCGTGCCGTTGCTGATGACAAAGATCTGAACGTACTCGAACAGCCCGCTTCCGCTCCAGAAGCTGTCGCGCTGGTAGCGCTCTATCTGGTTGAACGCCTCCTCTATGGCCACGCCGCGCCGTTTGAGCTCCACGTGCACCAGCGGTAGGCCGTTTACGAGGATGGTCGTGTCGTAGCGGTTCTCGTAGTTGCCCTCCTGGGTGTACTGGTTGGTCACCTGCAGGCGGTTGTTGTGGATGTTGCGCTTGTCGATGAGGTGGATGTTCTTAGAGGAGCCGTCGTCTCGCCGGAGGGTCTGGATCCAGTCCTCCTGGATGCGACGCGTCTTCTCGACGATGCCCTCGTTGGCGCCTGCTATGGAGGTGGAGAAAAACCGCTTCCACTCGCTGTCGGTGAACTGGATATTGTTCAGGGCTTCCAGCTGACGACGGAGGTTGGCGATAAGAGCTGCCTCATCTTTGAAGACGACGTACTCGTAGGCCTGGCGCTGGAGCTGCTTGATGAAGGCGGCCTCGAGCTCCGCCTCGCTCTGGTAGCTCTCGCTGCGGGTCCCCTCGGTAGGGGTCGCGGCGCACACGGTGGCGCGACCGCCGGTGGCCATCACGTCAAAGGTGACGTCGGAGGGCAGGTTGTCCGCGATGGAGTCGGCACCCGGCGTCTCGACGTACTTGTACTCGACCGTATCAGGATCGCCGGAGACGGGAATTACCTCAAAGTCATCCTGGGCCATGTCTATGAAACTTTCTCTTTAAATGTCAACAACTTGTCGCGGTAGTAAGCGTACTGCTTGCGACGGGCTTCGATTTCAGCGGGGAGACCGGAAGTGATATCCGATATCAATCTATCGAAGTTTTCAATAGCCGCTGATATTCTTCTTTGAACTTCAAGGCTCGGAAGCGGTATTTCAATCTTCGCAATTTGTTCGGGGCTCAATTCCACAACTTTTACGCCATGCGCATAGCGAGCTTTTTGTCGATTGAAATCAGACGTGGTCATGCAGTAGCTCAGGTATTTCGGGTCTTGTTTATGCCTAAGCACAAGAGAATGCCCGCCAGTATAGATTGTCTCATTACCCATCCAGGCGACGGTCTTTCCGATATCTTCAACATTTTCCCCAGTGATTGCCATTATCAAATCCCCTGGATTCACGTTTGTGAAACGACTGGTGCAACCGGGATTAACGTGCGATATGGTGCTTTCTGCTACAGATCCGTAATGCATGTAAATTTGTCCATAATGAATACAGCCCGCGCCACTAGCAGTGAAATCCTTTTTCTGCAGCCCTTTTCCTCTTACGAGCCTGCAAAACTCACCAATCGGAGCTCTTCTTACTCTCTCTCTCTCTCTCTCGAAACTCAAAAGTTTGTCACGGTAGTAGGCGTACTGCTTCTTCCTTGCCTCCAGCTCCGCCTCCAGCTCCGCCTCCAGCTCCGCGAAGGAGTCTAGTATGCGGACG
>OMWF01000117.1 GCA_900314665.1 uncultured Actinomycetes bacterium | reverse complement strand
CGCCGCAGCAGCCGTACGCTTACTGCGGCGCACCTGTGAGAACGGGGTGCCTGTAACGCCAGGGCCCCGCCCGGAAAGGAAGCGACCTCTCGATGAACCGTTTTGCAAAGATGATTGCCTGCAGCGTGGCTTCGGTGGCCCTTGCCTGCGGCTTGGCTGCCTGCGGCTCTGCCTCTAACACGGGCGGCAGCGCCTCCGCCGCCTCCACCGCCTCGACCGCATCGACCTCACAGACCGCCGACGTGCGGGTGGCCTCGCTCAAGGGCCCGACCTCCATCGGCCTGGTCGACTTCATGGACGAGAAGAACAACGCGACCGAGGGCACCAGCTACACCTTCACCGTGGCTGGCGCGGCCGATGAGGTCATGCCCCAGCTCATCCAGGGCAACATCGACATCGCCCTGGTGCCGGCCAACGTGGCCTCGGTGCTCTACAACCGCACCAGCGGCGGCGTGCAGGTTGTGGACATCAACACCCTGGGCGTGCTCTGGGTGGTCACCGGCGATGGCTCAATCAACTCCATCTCGGATCTGGCCGGGCACACGGTCTACATGACTGGCAAGGGCGCCACTCCCGAGTACCTGATGAACTACCTGCTCAACCAGGCCGGCATCACCGATCAGGTGACCATGGAGTACAAGAGCGAGGCGACCGAGGTGGCCAGCGAGCTGGCCACCAACCCCTCCGCCATCGCCGTTCTGCCCGAACCGTACGTGACCTCGGTCTGCAACCGCGTTTCCGGCCTCGAGCCGCGCATCAGCCTCACCGACGCCTGGAGCTCCACCGAAGCCGGCGAGAACGGCAGCCAGCTGGTGACCGGCGTGACCGTGGTTCGCACCGAGTTCCTCAAGCAGCACCCCGACCTGGTGAGCGAGTTTGTCCAAGGCCAGCAGGAGTCTGTGGAGCAGGTCAAGGCCGACCCGGCAGCGGCGGCCCAACTGGTGGTGAACCTGGGCATCATCGATAACGCCAAGATAGCCGAGCAGGCCATCCCCCGCTGCAACCTGACCTGCATCACCGGTCAGGAGATGCAGGACACGCTTGCGGGCTACTATCAGGTGCTCTACGACGCCGATCCGGCGTCAGTGGGCGGCACCCTGCCCGACGACGGCTTCTACTGCCTGAACGCCCTCTAAGGGATGGCCGTCCTTCGCAACAGCAATCGAAATGTGCCGACGGCGCTGGTGCTCAAACGCATCGGCGCCGTCGCGTTCTGGCTTGTGCTCTGGCAGTTAGCGGCCCTGATGATCGACAACGAGCTGCTGTTGGTGGGCCCGGTCGGCACCGCGGTGACCCTGGCCCGCCTGGTGGTCACCGCCCGCTTCTGGTCCATTGTCGCCGGCAGTTTCTGCCGCATCGTCATCGGCTTTCTTCTCGCCTTCTGCCTGGGGCTTGTCTGCGCTGTGGCAGCCAGGCGGCTCTCGGCCATGCGCACTCTGCTGCAGCCGTTCATGGCCTTCATCAAGAGCACGCCGGTGGTCTGCGTCATCGTGCTGCTGCTCATCTGGTTTGGCTCGCGCATCGTGCCCACCGTCGCCGTGTGCCTGGTGGTGCTGCCCGCCATCTATTTCTCGTCCCTGGGCGCGCTCGACCACCTGGACCCCAAGGTGCGTCAGATGCTGCAGCTGCACCAGGTGCCCTTTGGACGGCAGCTCGCCGCGTTCATCTGGCCCAGCATGCTCCCCTACCTCACCAGCACCTGTCAGCTGGTGGTGGGCATGAGCTGGAAGTCGGGGGTCGCGGCGGAGCTTATCGGCATCCCCCTGGGCTCGATTGGCGAGCGCATCTACCAGACCAAGCTGTTGCTTGACACCGGGGCCCTCTTCTCTTGGACCATCGTCATCATCTGCCTGGCCTTTGTCTGCGAGAAGCTCTTCTTGTGGCTGCTCAGGCGCTCAGGGACCTGGGCGCAGCGACGCGGGGCGGCCTGCGCGGCGCATCCGCGGACCATCCCCGCCGCGCTCACCACGCCCGAGGGCTTCTCGGCCGAGAACCTCACCGTGGGATATGGCGAGGTCACGGTGCTGGGGCCGGTGAGCGCTCGTCTTGAGGCCGGCTCCCGAAGCTCGTTTTCCGACCCTTCGGGAAGCGGCAAGACCACGCTGCTGCACGCTCTGGCAGGCTTGATGCCGGTGGGCGGCGCGCTCACCAGGCCCTCCCGAATCAGCATGGTCTTTCAGGAGAGCCGCCTGATCGATGAGCTCTCCGCTCGGGGCAACGTGGCGGTGGCAGCCGGGCACTGGATGACGGCCAATCAGGTCGATGCCCTGCTGGCCGAGCTCTTGCCCCAGGTAGACCCCGCAACGCGGGTGAGCGAGCTCTCCGGCGGGCAACGGCGGCGGGTGGAGCTGGCGCGGGCGCTCGCCTGCCCCTCGCAGGCGGTGCTGCTCGATGAGCCCTTCGCATCGCTCGACCGCGCCAGCCGAGAAGCGGCGGCGGCTTGCGTGAGGAGGCATCTATCAGGGCGGACGCTGGTGCTAGCCACCCATGGCGAAGGCGATGCCGACCTGTTGGACGCGCGCCGCGTCACACTTCCCAAGGCAGAGGGGCTCGGTTGATTCCGCCCGACAGCTCGGCTCTCCCGGCGTACGCGGGGCGACGCGGATATGTAAGACCCGTGTCGACCTGTTGAGCTGCGGTCCCTCCGGCGCAAGGGCTCCGGACGCGGGCAAGGAGACCGCTGAAGCTCCCTTGGCGCGTCTCGTAAGCACGCCCTGATGCCAAGAAGCGAGGGCAGGGCCTTCAGTCCTGCTCGCCGGGGCGGACCAAGCCGTTCTCGTAGGCAGCGATGACCAGCTGCGCGCGGTCATGGGCGTTGAGCTTGGCCATGATGTTGCCCACGTGGGTCTTGGCGGTGGCGGGCGAAATCACGAGCTTGTCGGCGATGCCCTGGTTCGAGAGGCCCTTGGCCACCGCGATCAGCACCTCGCGCTCGCGGTCGGTGAGGCTTGCCACCTCGGGGCTGACCCGTGACGGGGCCGCTGCCGGCGCATTTGTCGCTTGATGACCTGTCACTGAGCCGCTCGGCCGCACAAAGCGCTCGATGAGCCGGCGGGTCACGCTCGGTGCGAGCAACGCCTCGCCGCGAGCCACCACGCGGATGGCGTCAACCAGCTCGTCAGGGTCGTTGTCCTTGAGCATGAAGCCGCTGGCACCCGCTGCCAAGGCATCATATACATACTCATCGAGGTCAAATGTGGTGAGGATGAGAACCTTGCACTGGCTGGTGACGGGATCTGACAGCAACTGCTTGGTCGCCTCGATGCCGTCGAGCACCGGCATCCGAATGTCCATCAGCAGCACATCCGGCATCAGCTGACGGGCTTGCTCCACGGCTTCCAGCCCGTTGCTCGCCTCGCCCACCACATCCAAATAGGGATAGCTCGAGAGCAGCAGTTTGAAGCCGTTGCGCACCAGCGCCTGGTCGTCGGCGATAAGGACCCGGATGGGATGCCCGGCGGTTCCGGGCACAGCCACGCCGGCAGGGTTCTGGTTCATCGGTCCTCCTCATCCAGGCTGCGCCGCACACCCTGCACAAGCGGGATGCGCGCCCGCACCGCAAAGCCGCCCGCTTCCGGTCCGGCCGTCAGGCTACCACCAAGCACCTGCGCCCGCTCGCGCATGCCCTCGATGCCATGCCCTCCTCCCAAGCTCGCCGCTTCCGCAGGCGAATTGCTCGATGCTCCATTTACCACCTCGGCCACTGCCTGGCCGTTCTCGCAGGCCAGACGCATGCGGACGGCGCTTCCTGGTGCGTGGCGGACCACGTTGGTTGAGGCCTCGCGAACGATGCGGTAGAGCGCCACGTCCACAAACCCCGGAACGGCGGTACGGTCGTACCCGCTGGTGTCGAGGTCGACTGTCGATCCGGAACGTCGCAGGTAATCGATGACCTCTGAGAGGTTCTCGGTGCCGTTGGTGGGGGTGCGCTCGGCGGCGCTGCCCGGCTCCTGCAGCACCGAGATGAGGCCGCGGACCTCCTTCAGGGCGTCCTTGGAGATGCTGCGGACCGTGGCAATGGCCTCTTTGGCCTGCTCGGGGTTGGTGTCCACCAGCCGCTCGGCAGCCGCCGCCTGGATGGTGACGGCGGTAAGCGAGTGGGCGGTGATGTCATGGACCTCACGGGCGATGCTCACCCGCTCCTCCTCCACCCTGCGGGCGGCCATCTCCTCGCGCGTGCGCTCGGCCTCCGCCCGGGCCAGCTCCGCCTCGCGCCGGGCGGCCTCGGCCTCATCGGCCCGTCGCCGCGCTTCGTCCAGCAGCTCCTTTCGGGTGCGGACCGCAACGCCCATCGCCGATGACGCCAACAGCAAGGCACTGTCCTCGATCAGGCGCAGCAGGGTCACGTTTGGGTCGGAGACGAGCGGAACCAAAATAAAGACCGCCAACATGATGACGGTGGCCCACACCGCCTGGCGGCGAGACGTGCGCTCCGCCACTGTGAAGAGCGCCACCATGGGCCCCACGATGGCTATGGACGCGCCCTGCGTGGCGTGTGTGACCAGGCAAAAGAGGCTCACCGCCGCGAGCACCGCCCACGGCACCTGCCGGCGCAGCGCAAGTGGGAGAAAGCACCCGGCGAGAAGCGCCAGAAAGCCGCCGGTCACCACCGGGCGGATGACGCCCTGGACCAGCTGCCCGTACCAGGTCCGGGTGATGAAGAGGGTCTCGGTGAGCGAGACCTGCGCCCATGAGAAGAGCATCAGCCCCAAGGCGATGCCCAGGTCGATGACTACTTCGCGGGTGTACGGCTTCAAGCCGTGCCACCAAGCGGTAAGAGCGCCCTTTGTGGATGTGTTGTCCGCATGGTCCATGTATCAGATGGTAGCGCGCGAGGCCAGTGCTTCGCATCGGCCGCCAGGAGGAAATTGAACCCATGCGCTACTCCCCGCGGCGTAGCGCAGGTGGCAGGGTGATGACGGCGCTCGCAGAGCCTGTCTGCACACTCTGCGGCCGCGGGCTTCCCCGCCTCCGCTGCACGGCGCCGCAACTCCAGCTTCGCCGCGCGACACAACGCCTCCGGTTCCGCCGCCCTCTGCTGCAAATGTAACAAAACGCGAAGATTTTGACCTCCGGCGGCTCCGCTCTGATGCAAATGTAACAAAACGCGAAGTTTTTCAGCTTCGAACTCCCAGGGAAGGGGCTCACAGGGCTCGCCGGCGATGAGAATCCTGGGCTTTTGCTGGAGACGCCCCTCCCGCGGGACGGTCCCCACAGGAAAAACTTCGCGTTTTATTACATTTGCAGCACGAGAACAGCTCCGCAAGCCCGAAACTTCGCGTTTTATTACATTTGCATCATGCCCGCTGCCGCGCCGGGCGGGCTGCGGGGTATACGCCCGGATAGACGGTATGCGAGACTTGTGGTTCGCGGGGTTTGCTCCCTCCCTCAGGCAAGCGACGTGCGAAGTTCGAGCTGGCGGGGATTGCGCCCAGCTGACGCCCCCGCCCAGGCGAAGGCCCCGGGAGGCGAGCTGCGCACGGGGCTAATCCTTTCTCCGAAAGGCCCCTCGCCACCAGCCGTTCAAATCTGGCTTGATAAAACTACAGGAGCACCTCTCACAACCCGTTCACGATGTTGACGGGCTTATCGCCCGCTGCCACACGGGCGATGTTCTCCCACACCAGCTTGTGCGCACGGAAGAAGAAGGCCTGCGTGATGCCGCCCAAGTGAGGCGAGAAGACCACCTTGGAGGCGGCTTCTGGCGGCAGGTTGAGCAGGGGGTTGTCGGCGGTCACCGGCTCGGGGGCCAGCGTGTCGAGCCCGGCGCCGGCCAGATACCCAGAGACGAGGGCCTGGCAGAGAGCCTCCTGGTCGACCAGCTCGCCGCGGGCGGTGTTGACCAGATATGAGCCGAGCTTCATCTTGCCGATAAACTCCGCGTCGATGCTGCCGACGGTCTCCGGAGTCACGGGCATGTGCAGGCTGACGATGTCCGACTGGGCCAGAAGCTCGTCTTCGGGCAGGTAGGTGACGTGGCACTCGCGCTCTATCTGCTCGCTCTTTCGATGCGGGTTGTAGTAGAGCACGTGGGTGCCAAAGGCGTCGAGCAGCTTGGCCGTGGCCTGGCCGATGTCGCCGAGGCCGATGATGCCCACGGTCACATCGCCCAGCTCGTCAATCCCCTCCACCATGCGTCGCTGCTTCATCTCGATCTGCTTGGCTTGGCGAACCGCCTCGTCGCCGGGGATGAGCGTGCGCAGCAGGGCGAGCATGAGCAGCACTGCTTGCTCGGCCACCGCCTTGGCGTTCATGCCCTTGCAATTGCAGACCGGGATGCCGCGCTCTGCCGCAGCAACCAGGTCGATGCCGTTGTAGGCGACACCCTCGGAATGGATGAGCTTGAGGTTGGGCATCCCGTCGATGAGCGCCTTGGGGACCTTGGCGATGGCGTCGGCGATGATGAAGTCCGCGTCCGCGCCCAGGGCCAGGCTGGTCTCCGCATCATCGAGCGGCCCGTACACGCACTCCATATCCTTGCAGATAGGCAGGTCGGGGCGGTATTTGAGAGAACGGGACTTATCGCCCAGGATCAGCGTCTTCATGTGAGCGGCTCCTTTTCTCGCGGCATCCAAGCTCCTCACAACTGTAGCGCAGAACGAGAAGGGCCGAGGCGGACCGCGTGAATCAGAAACTCATCCCCCGACATCGCAAGATTGCGAGCAGACCCCGGCCCGCGGAGCCACCGGCGGGCCGGCGGGCTCGCCTGCCTGCGGACGGCCTTACGCGCAGGGATCCGACCAGCCGTTGGTGAGCGGCCAGGCGCGTCCAGAGGTCAGGGGCATCCCGCTTATCTCTGGGCCGACAGGCTCGTTGCGGCGCTTGAACTCGAACCGCTTGACGGTGGGGAGCACCTCCTTGACCAGCGACTCGTCAAAGCCGTGCTCAATGAGCTCGGCTCCGCCCATGCCGCCCTCGATGTGCGCCAGCAGCAACGGGTCGAGCACCTCGTAGGAGGGGAGCCGCTGGTCGTCTCGCTGTCCGGGGTGGAGTTCGGCCGACGGCGGCTTGACCAGCGTGTTGGCGGGCACCAGCTCACGGCCGGCGACCTCGTTGCGCCACCGGGCCAGCTGGTAGATGCGGGTCTTATAGATGTCTCCCAGCGGGGCGTAGGCGCCGGCGGTGTCGCCGTACAGCGTGCTGAAGCCCATCGCCGCCTCGCTCTTGTTGCCGGTGTTGATCACCATCCAGCCCTTGTCGTTGGAGAAGGCGTACAGCTCCAAGGTACGGATGCGCGCCTGAATGTTCTCCAGCGCCAAGCCCTTGAGCTCGCCGCCCAGAGGTTCGGCCAGCATCGCCTTGAAGGCCTCCAGCGCCGGCGTGATGGGAATCGTCACCGTGTCGATTCCCAGGTTCTCTGCCAGCTGCAGAGCGTCGGTCACGCTCCCCTCCGAGGAGTATGGGCTGGGCATGAGGACGCCGTGCACCGCCTCGGCCCCCAGGGCGTCCGCCATGACGGTGGCCACCACGCTCGAGTCGATGCCGCCGGACAGGCCGATGACCACCTCGCGCGCGCCGTTCTTGGTCACGTAGTCATGGCTGGCCAAGCAGAGCGCGTTCCAATCGGCCTGCTCCTGGTTCTCCTCGCCGGCAGGGTCTGCCACCGGCTGCCAGGCGTCCGGTTCGGGCGAGAACTCCCCCTTGCCGGCCTCCACGTCGACCGCCAGCACGCCCGCCGAGAAGCGCGGCGCCGCGGCCTTCACGCGCCCATCCATGCCGATAAACGCCGCGCGGCCGTCAAAGACGGTGCCGTCCTGGCCGCCCAGGAGGTTGAGGTAGGCGATCGGCACCTGGTCGAGGGCCGCCGTGCCGCAGTACGCCTCGAGCGCGGGGTCGCCCGGTCCCTTGTCGACCGCCGCCACCACGCCCTGGTAGGCGTCGGCCATGAGGGCGATCACCAGGTCGGTCTCCTCAAGCGAGGCGCTGGGCCGTACGGTCCGATTGAGGGTCACGCCAATGGAGCGCCCGCCTAGCTCAAAGTGGCCGATGGAGTCCTCGTCCCAGCTGGCAAACCCAAGAGGATCAGCCATCCCGTCGTGCACGTAGTAGGCCTCCGGATGGGCGGCATACTCCGCGGGCGCCACCTGGGGGACCTCGTAGCCCTGCTGCTGGGCGACGATCCCCGCCAGCTCAAGCCCGGCGGCCGCGTCCTCGACCCCAGCCAGGGTGGATACCACGGCAGGGATCGGGCAAGCGGCGACAAAATCGTCGAGCGCCGCACGCGCCCCTGCCACAAAGGCTGCAGAACCCGCAAGGCCGCCCAT
This sequence comes from uncultured Actinomycetes bacterium, assembly GCA_900314665.1. Lineage (GTDB taxonomy): Bacteria > Actinomycetota > Coriobacteriia > Coriobacteriales > RUG033 > RUG033. Next base: position 2,230 of record OMWF01000117.1, on the reverse strand, counting down.
CGGCGCTCCCGAGAGGGCGCACACCGGCAGCACCACGAGCTCCGCTCCCGCCGCCTGTGCGCGCCTGGCAGCCGCCAAGGCGCGCGTGGTGTTGTTAGAGAACGCCCCCAACGTGGGGTTGAAGCTCACGAGTGCGATGCGCATGTGCTATGCCTCCTGGCCGGATGCCGATGATTTACCGCAAGTAAGTATGACAGCCGGGGGTTACCGGCGTGTTTCCGCCGACAGGCGCTTAGCCTCGGGCGTTGAGCTGCTCGTCAGCCGTCCGCACGGCGGCCACAAAGGCCTCGACGCCCTGAACGTCCTCATCGGCGGCGAGCTTGAGCACAACCGCCGCCGGCTCGAGAGCGGCGACGGCCGGACCCACGCTTTTCTCGGTAAAGTCCGCCGAGATGATGCACAGGCTCTCATCGGGCAGCACCAGCTGCCCCCAGGCGGTCTCCCGAGGAGCCTCTACCAGGAAGGACACGACCGGCTCGCCATAGGCGGACAAGGCTGCAAGGTCGAGCTTGCCCTCCGGCCCCACCGTCACCGCGCGGATGGTGGGACGGCCGATCTGGGCCGTCTGCTCCGGGGTCGCCTCGCCGTGGAGCTGCACCGAATCCAGCCCCGCCACATTCATGGCGCGGTGGATGGCATCCAGGTCATAGCTCCCAAAGACCCCGATGCGGCGCACGTTGGGGTCGAGCTCGTTGAAGATCGCCGCCGCCTGCTCAGGGGAGATCTGCCGAGAAGTCCCAGTGGTCAGCTCCACCGCCACCGCGTCCGCTCCAGCCGACGCTGCGGCCTGTGCCTGGTCGGCCGTGGTCACGCCCTGCACCTCGACCGAGGTGCGGTGCGGTGCGCGACGGCGGGCCACCCCGGAAAGAGCCTCGACCGCCTCGGCCGCGTCGCCCGCCAGCATCACCGGTTCGCCCACGAGAACCGCATCGGCCCCGGCCGCGGCCGCCGCCTCCACGTCCGCCCGGTCTGTGATGCAGCCGGCGACGATGACCAGGAGGCCCGCCTCCTTGGCGGCGTTTGCCAGACGCAGCGTGGCCTCTTTGCTGACCGAGAAGTCCTGATAATCGATGGCCTCCACGATGACCAGCGGAGCACCGGTGCGGGCGGTGTCGACCAGCTCCTGCGCGTTGTGAACCTCCACCACGGGGGTGAGCCCCATATGGATGCAGAGCTTGATGAAGCTCAACAGCTTGTCCCCCACCTGACCTGCAACGATGGTGGCGGCATCAGCCCCAAAGGCACGGAAGAGGGCGAGCTGCTCGCTGGTGACGGTCAGGTCTCGGGCGATGAGAGGAAGGTCTGTCGCCTCGGCGACCGCGCCCAGGTCGTCAAAGGAGCCGTGGGAGTCCTCCGGCTCGACGCAGCAGCTCACCAGCGCCGCGCCGCCATCCTGAAAGTCTGCCGCCACCTGCGAGGGGTCGGCGTAGAGGGCGATGGGGCCCGAGCCGGGGACCGCGCGCCTGAACTCCGGGATGACCAGCACCTGCTTGCTGCCGGCGATGAGTTGCAACACCTGCTTGGGCTCATCGACATGCTCGAGCTGGTTCTTGAGGCGTTCGCCGCTAAAGCCTTTGACGAACTCCTTCACAGTCGCTCGGCGGCGGTCGATCATCTCTTCCAGGTATCCCATGATGCTCCTTATAACCAGCGGACCCCTTGAAAGCGGGTGCCCGTTTGAATGCAATTCCGTTTGCTAGCTTAGCCGACCGAGAAGGGCGGAGCCACCCATGCATCGCCGATGCCCCCATCGGACCCGCACCCGTGTGGGGCCGAGCCCCGCAAGCACGCGGCCAGCCCGCCCACCAGCCCGGCGCCCGCCCGGGGTCTCCAGCTTCGGCGCCCGCCCGGGGCCTCCAGGCACGTGCCTCCAGCTTCGACGCCCGCCCGGGGCCTCCAGGCACGCGCCGCTCCCCGCCCGGCCCGCCCACGGCATTCGAGAACGTGCCGATCAAATGTCACAACAATCGCAGGTAACCATCTTGAACGACACAGCGGTTGTGCGTCTGGCCGCCACGCACGAGGGGCTGCAGACGAAAGGCCCGAAAAAAGAAGAGAAGCCTCGAAATACCGTTATGCATGACGCGGAAACGGTCCATCCTCGGACCATGATCGGCTTGCGAACTGGGGATTTGCCGTGCACGCGGCGTTTCGCAGACCTTTGAGCGGGGGTATTTCGAGGTTCCCCTTCTTTTTCAGGCCGCAGACGTACCGCGATTTATCCCTTATG
>OMWF01000107.1 GCA_900314665.1 uncultured Actinomycetes bacterium | reverse complement strand
TGCCACTCGATGTGGTCGGGGGTGATGTTGAGCAGCACCCCCACTTCCGGGCTGAAGGTGGGCATGCTGGCCAGCTGGAAGCTCGAGAGCTCGGCCACCAGCAGCTGGCCCGGCTTGCGAGAGGTGATGGCGTCGATGCAGACGGCGCCGATGTTGCCCACCGGCAGCGCCTCGATGCCGCAGCGGTTGAGCACCGAGGCGATGAGCGAGGTGGTCGTGGTCTTGCCGTTGGTGCCCGTGATGCCCACCCACCCCCAGGGCGACTCGCGCCATGCGAGCTCGGGCTCGCTGATAATCTGGCGCGCGCAGGCGGCCGCGCTCTGGTAGAACTCGCCGGGCTGCGGGATGCCGGGGCTCACCACGGCCAGGTCGAAGCTGCCGCCCACCACCTGCAGGTCGGGCACGACACGGGCGCCGGCGGCGGTGAGCTCGGCGATCTGGTCGGCGCAGCGGGCCGTGGCGGCTCCCGGGTAGACGGTCACCGAGGTCACCCGCTGTCCGCTGTTCATCTGATCGAGGAGGTAGCGCGCCGCGCCCAGGCCTGACTTGCCCAGGCCCAGCACCACCACGTCGCCCAGACGCTCCTGCAGCGCCGGACGCATCTCGATGACGCCGTACGGGGTGGCGAACTTCTCGGTTGTATCGACTGAGCCCATGGCCGTCCTGCCCTTTCCACGCATGAGGTGATGATGCAAACGGTCCCGCGCTCGAATGAGGCGGGACCGGTCGACTCCGCAGCTGCCCTAGACCAGGGTGCCCGCAAAGTAGAGCACGAACCCAAAGGAGGCGAAGGCTCCCGTGATGATCCAGAAGCGCTGCACCACCTTAGTCTCCGACCAGCCCTTCTTCTCGAAATGGTGATGGATGGGGGCCATCAGGAAGATGCGGCGCTTGGTGCGCTTGTAATGCACGACCTGGATGATGACCGAGAGCGCCTCGACCACGAAGAGGCCGCCGATGAAGAGGGAGACCACCTCGGTCTTGGTGATGACGGCCATGGCCGCGAAGGCGGTTCCCAGGGCCAGCGACCCGGTGTCGCCCATGAAGATGTCCGCGGGGTAGCTGTTGAACCACAGGAAGCCGATGCACCCGCCGCAGCAGGCGGCGGCAAAGAGGGCCGGCCCAAAGAGGTCGGCGCGGAAGGCGATGGCCGCCATGACCGCCATCACGATCATCACGCAGCCTCCGGCAAGACCGTCAAGGCCGTCGGTCAGGTTGACGGCGTTGGACATGCCCACCATCAGCAGCCAGAGAAACGCCAGGTAGAGCCAGGGGATGTCAAAGCCATCCCCGATGGGCAGGGTGGTGGTGAGCACCCCCAGGTCAAGGGAGCTGTTGACAAAGGGGAACGTGATGTACGGCTCGACGCCCGCAAAGTTCACGACCCCCAGCACAAAGACGAGGGTGATGACCGTCTGGCCGATGATCTTGGCGTGCGGGGTGAGGCCTAGGCTGCGGGCGTGCGCCACCTTGGAGAAGTCGTCGATGAAGCCGAGCACGCCGGTGAGCAGGGTGGCGATAAGCACCAGCAGCGTGGCGATGTCGGTCCCGCCCAGCGCCAGGGTCGTGATGGAGAGGGCCACCAGGATGACGATGCCGCCCATCGTGGGCGTCCCCTGCTTGGTGAGGTGGCGCTGCGGACCGTCCGCCCTCACCTGCTGGCCTATGTGGCGGTAGTGCATCAGGCGGATGAAGAACGGCAGCAGAATCATGGCGATCGCCGCTGTCAGCAGGATCGCGAGAAAGACCATGAAGGTGGGGTATGCGTTGATGCTCATTCTCACTGCCGGTTCACCAGCCCCTTAGCGACGTGCTCGAGCCCCATCGAATGCGAAGCCTTGACCAGCACCGCATCTCCTGGGAACAGCTTACCCTCAAGCGCCGCCAGCGCCCCCTTCGCATCGGCGCAGCGGACGACGGCGTCTTGTCCGAGACCGTTCTCGACCGCGCCCTGGGCGATGCCTGCGGCCAGCTCGCCGACGCAGACCAGCAGGTCGACCCCGCTTGCCGCCGCCTCGCGACCCACCTGGCGGTGCAGCTCGGGAGAGGTGGGACCCAGCTCGCCCATGTCTCCCAGCACGGCGATGCGTCGGCCGGAGACGTCAAGCGAGGCGAGCACCTTGAGGGCCGCCCGCATGGAGTCGGGATTCGCGTTGTAGGCGTCGTCGATGACGGTGAAGCCGCCCGGAGCCGCCAGCACCTCGAGGCGCGAGGCGCCCGAGCGCGCCTGGGAGAGCAGGGCAGCGATCTGCTCGCCCGTAGCTCCCAGGCAGTACGCCACCGCCGCCGCCGCACAGGCGTTGAGCACGTTGTGGGTGCCGGGGATGGCCAGCTTGACCGGGACCGAGCTGCCATCGGGGAGGTTCAAGGTGAATGAGGCGATGCCCGCCGCGTCCACCTCGATCTCGGTGGCACGCACGTCGGCCTGCTCGGAGCGGCCGAAGGTGAGGATGCGGACCGGTGCCGGACGGCCCTTGGCGGCGGTGGCCCTCATCAGGCCCACGAAGTCGTCCTCCGCCGGCAGCACGGCCAAGCCGTCGTCGGGGAGGCTCTCAATCAGCTCGGACTTGGCGCGGGCGATGTTCTCGCGGCTGCCCAGAAGCTCGAGGTGGCTCGTGCCCACGTTGGTGACGACCCCGATGGAGGGGCGCACGAAGCGCTGGCAGAGGCGGTCGATCTGATGGCGTCCGCGCATGCCGACCTCGACCACCAGAGCCTTGTCGGCCCTGTCGGCGGCCAGCACGGTGGCGGGGACCCCCAGCTCGTTGTTCTGGTTGGCCTTGGTGGCGGCCACCGGGCCCATGAACTGCAGCACGCAGGCGAGCAGGTCCTTGGTGGTGGTCTTGCCGGTCGAGCCGGTCACCCCCACGCAGACCGGGTCGATGAGCCTGCGCCAGCGCTCGGCCAGGCGCTCGATGGAAGCCGGCCCCTCGTCGACCGTAACCAGCGCGCAGCCGGCGGCCTCGGCGCTCGCCCGCTCCTCCTCGCGCGGCTCGCGCGTCATGAGGCAGCAGGCGGCGCCCCTCTTCACGGCGGAGGCGACAAAGTCGTTGCCGTCCACACGCTCCCCGGGAAAGCCGCAGAAGAGCATGCCCGGCTCCACTTGGCGGGAGTCCCAGGTAAGTCCGGTGACGACGGCGTCCTCCGGCCCGCACACGCGGTTTCCGGAGACGGCGTCGGTCACCTCTTTGATGGTCAGCGAGAACGGCACGCCTACGCCTCCAGCTCCTCGGCCGCCACCTCGCGGTCGTCAAAGTGATGCTTCTCGGTCCCCACGATCTGGTAGTCCTCATGCCCCTTGCCGGCGATAAGGACGGTGTCGCCGGGCTGGGCGAGCGCCAGCGCCCTGCGGATGGCGGCGCGGCGGTCGGCCACCACCTCGTAGCGGTCCTCCCCGCCCGCCATGCCGGGCAGGATGTCGGCGATGATGGCGTCGGGGTCCTCGGTGCGGGGGTTGTCGGAGGTCACGATCGCGTAATCGGCGGCCAGGGCGGAGCGGCCCATCTTGGGGCGCTTGGTGGCGTCGCGGTCGCCGCCGCAGCCGAAGACGATGATGGTGCGGCCCGGGGTGACCGCCTTGACGCAGGAGAGCGCCTTGTCGATGGCGTCAGGGGTGTGGGCGTAGTCGACCAGGCAGGCAAAGCCGCGCTTCTCGGCCGCACGCACCCGCTCCAGGCGCCCGGGCACCTGCGGGATGGTGTGCAGGGCCTCGGCGATGTCTTCCGGCGCGGCGCCCAGCGCCAGGCCGATGCCAAAGGCCACGAGCGCGTTCTCCACGTTGAAGCGGCCGATGAGATGCAGGTGGACGGGGACCTTGCCGGCCAGCGGCGCGCAGGCGCACACCCCCTGCGGGAGGTTGTAGGACACGGTCAGCTCGGTGCCGGTAGCGCTGTAGCGCACATCCTCCGCCGTCACCATGGCGTCCTCGGGCAGGCCCACGGTGAGGCAGGGGCGGCCGACCCGCCGGCAATCGTCAACGATGCGGCGGCCGTACTCGTCATCGATGCAGACCACCCGGGCGCCGGCCTCGTACTCGGTGAACAGGCGCTCCTTGACCCGGAAGTAGTTCTCCATGTTCTTGTGGTAGTCCAGGTGGTCCTGGGTGAGGTTGGTGAAGGCCACCACCGCGAAGCGGGTGCCGTACACGCGCTTGAGGTCGATGGCGTGGCTCGAGACCTCGATGGCACAGGTCCCCACGCCGCGCTCGACCATCTCGCCAAAGAGGCGCTGCAGCTCGTAGCTCTCGGGGGTGGTGCGGTCGGAGGCCAGGCGCTCGCCGGCCACCCGGGTCTCGACGGTGCCCACCAGGCCGGTCACATGGCCCTCCTGCCGGGCGATCCACTCGGTGAGGTAGGCGGTGGTGGTCTTGCCGTTAGTGCCGGTCACGCCCACCACCCTCATCTGCGCCGATGGGTGGCCAAAGAGCACGTCGGAGGCCAGGGCGAGGGCCGCGCGGGCGTCCTCCACCTGAAACTGAGGCACGTCGAGCTCGGGCAGCGGATGGGTCACGACCAGCGCCGCCGCTCCGCGCGCCACCGCGTCGGGGGCATAGAGGTGGCCGTCGGTGGCCGTTCCCGGAATGCAGAAGAAGACGTCGCCGGGCTGCACCTTGTCGGAGCGGTAGGCGATGCCCGTCACCTCGGCGTCTGACGCTCCCAGCGGGGTGAACCCCACCGGAGCCAGCAATGCGGATACCTTCGTCATACGAATTGCCTCCCAACGCCTCGTCTTATGTGCGGCGTTCGATCACCGCGCAAGTTAGCTATCGTAGCACCTTACCGGGCGACCTCAGGCCCCCGCGCCCTCATTGGCGTGAGCCACCCCCGAGGCCGTCGATGAGAGGTCTGGCGCAACCTTGTAGCGGTCGCAGGCAAACGACATGATGTTCGAGAAGACCGGACCCGCCACCAGACCTCCGCCGGCCTCGGTCTTGGGGTTGTCGAGCGCGATGCAGCACACGAGCGTGCAGTCGGTGTTGGGCAGCCATCCAAAGAACGAGGTCACGTACTCCGAGTTGGAGTAGGTCCCGGTCTCCTCATCGATCTTCTGCGAGGTGCCGGTCTTGCCGGCGACCGTGTAGCCGTCGATGGCGGCGTTGCTGCCGGTGCCCTCGGTGACCACGCTCTTCAGCATGTCCGTCACGGTGGCGCAGGTCTGCTCGCTCACCACCGTCTCCGTCGGCCAGTCCTCGGAAAACGAGCTGTTCTGCGGCTCGCTGATGACCAGGTGGGGCGAGCACATCACGCCCTTGTTGGCGAGGGCGGAGAGCGCCCGCGTGAGCTGCAGCATGGATACCGAGATGCCCTGTCCAAAGGGCACGTTGGCGGCGGTGGCCGCGTTCCAGTCGCCCACGTCGAGCAGCAGGGTCCGGGCGGCGCCCGGATAGTCGACCGTGGGCTTCTCGAGAAATCCAAAGCGGCCGATGTACTCGTAGAGCTTCTGGCTGCCGATGAGCCGAGAGGCGATGACCGTGCCGGTGTTGAGCGATTCGGCGATGACCTCCCTGAAGGAGACCGTCTCGGCCCCATGCTCGTGCGAGTCCGAGATCCGGTAGTCGTCGACGTAGAGCGCCGCGGGGATGGAGATCTGGGTGTCGGGGGTGATCGCGCCCTCGTTGACCAGCGCCGCCGCCGTCACGCACTTGAAGGTCGAGCCCGGCTCGTAGAGCGAGTTGACGGGCTTGAGCTGAAACGCGTTCGAGTCGGCCTTGCTGTAATTGGAGGCGTCGAGGTAGGGGGTCGACCCGATGGCGTAGATCTCGCCGGTGGCCGCATCGAGGACCACGAAGGATCCGGAGTCCGCCTGCCATTCGTCGACTGCGGCCTGCACCTTTCTCTCGGCGTACTGCTGAAGCTCCAGGTCAATCGAGGTGATGATGTCCTGACCGTTGCGGGCGGGGGTCTCCTTCTCCACCCCTCCGGGTATGGGCTGGCCATACAGGCCGCGCTGAACCACGATGGACCCGTCGACGCCTTTCAGGATGTCGTTGTACTTGAGTTCGAGGCCGGTGAGGCCCTCGCCGTCGGTGTTTGAGACCCCCACCACCTGGCCCGCCACCTCGCCGTACGGGTAGACGCGCTTGGAGTCGTCCACGAGCTCCACCCCGTCGAGGCCCTCGAGCTGGGCGGCCACGTCCGAGTCGACCTGGCGGGCGGCCAGGTAGTACTGGCTCTTGCTGTTGTCGAGGGCGGTCTTGTACGCCTTGGCGTCGCCGCCTATCACGCTCGCCACCTTCTCGGCCAGCTTGGTGTGGTCGGAGGTGGCGTTGCTCGGGTTCAGGATGACCTGCTTGGTGGCCACCGAGGTGGCGAGCACGTTGCCGTTGCGGTCGTAGATGGCCCCCCTCAGGGCGGGGATGGTGATATCGGCGGTGCGCCTCGAGGCGGCGGCCTCCGCGTACTCCGCGCCCTGGAAGAGCTGCACCTGGGTCAGGCGAACCAGGGCCACGGCGCCCAGCACGCCAAAGGCGCCCTTGATGAACTGCTCGCGGTTGATGAGGCCCTTCTCGTCCGCCACCGGCGGCTCGGTCACGCCGGAGCGCAGCACCGCCCCCGCGCGCTCGCGGGCGCGGCGGGCGGCGTCCTTGAGGCGGCTGGCAGACGAGGAGCCCGCGCCCCGGGCGGAAGAGGAGCCCGCCTGCCTGCGCGAGGAGGATCTGTCCTGCTGGGAGGTGCGAGCGCCCGCCTTTCTCGCCGAGGAGGAGCTCCCCCTCCTGGCGTCGCTTTGGACCCCGCGCCGCTGACGCTGGGAGCGGGAGGTGCGTCTGCCGTCTGCGCGGCCATTCGTCTCCCGCCTGCCATCGGCGCGATCCCCCTTCTCCCGTCGGGAGCTGCGCGCAGACGAGTTCGAGCGGTTCTCGAAGCGGTCCTGTTCCACCCGACCGGTGCGGGTGTAGCGAAATCGGGGAGCGGAGCCGCCCTCTCCCGGCCGGCGGGCATCGGAGTCCTCGCGGCGGGGGCGGTCGCCGTTTCGTGTCTCGCGACTCATGAATGAGGCCCTACTCGCCTGCTGAGGCGGTTTGGGTCGAGGTGGCGGCGGTTATCTGCGAGACGGCAGCGGCGAGCGAGCAGGTGGTGTCGGAGATGGCGCCCACCTTCTGGACATCGGTGGTGCCGCTCACGTCGAGGTACGAGACCGAGGTGGCGGGCTGCATGCCCAGAGCCTCCGCCTGGGCCTGGATGCGGCTGGGGCTGGCCAGCACCGAGCGCTGGACCTCTAGGTCGCTGCCGGCCGCATAGGCGGCTTGAATCTTGGCGGTCGTGTCCTGCGAGGTCATGAGGGTGGACACGGTGGCTGCCGAGAAACCCACCCGCACCACGGCCATGCAGGCCATGAACACCACGACCGTGCAGAAGAAGCGGAAGGCGAGGGTGTGGACAAAGCCGAGCGTCGGCTCCTGCCGAGAGCGGTTGCCGCCGCGGACGACCTTGAGGTCAGGCTGGGATTCACGGCGTTGCGGCCGCGTGCGTGGATAGGCCTCTGCTGCGTTTGCCATGACTCCCCTCACCTCTCTTCCGCGGCGCCTGCCGGCGCCCCTCGTTCACGTCCGATCCGCAGGCATCCGCCCGCCGATCCCCTAAGCAAACGGCCCCATGAGGGGGCCGGTCGTCATCAGAGCTTCTGGGCAACTCTCAGACGCGCGCTGCGCGCCCGCGGGTTGCTCTCTACCTCCTCGGTAGACGGAGCCTGGGGTTTCCTGGTCACCAGCTTCAGCACCGGCACATTGCCGCAGGTGCACACCGGAATGTCCGGCGGGCACGTGCATCCCTGCGAGAAACGCTTGAACGCATCCTTGACGATCGAATCCTCCAGCGAGTGGTAGCTCAGGACCGCGATGCGACCGCCCGGGTTGAGCCAGCGAACCGCCGCGTCCAGTCCCTTCTTGAGCACCTCCATCTCCTGGTTCACCTCGATGCGCAGCGCCTGGAAGGTGCGGCGCGCGGGGTGCCCTCCGCTCCTGCGGGCCGAGGCGGGGATGGCCTGCTTGATGAGCTCGACCAGCTGGTCGGCCCGCTCAAGGGGCTCCTTGCGCCGCGCCTGCACGATGAACTGGGCGATGCGCGACGCCCACCGCTCCTGTCCGTAGGTTTGGATGATCCGGGTGAGGTCATGCTGTGAATAGGTGTTGAGGACCTCTGCTGCGGTTATGGTCTGGGTCCCCGGATCCATCCTCATGTCTAAGGGGGCGTTCCCGTGGTACGAGAAGCCCCTCTGGGAGAAGTCTACTTGCGGGCTCGAGATGCCCAGGTCAAAGAGGACCCCGTCGATGCCCGGCACCTCCGCTTGCTGCAGGAGGCTGTCCAGGTCGCCGAAGTTCCCCTTGAGCAGGATCGGCTCGGTCTCGAGGTCGCATGCCGCCAGCCGCGCCTGTGCCGCGGAGAGCGCCATGTCGTCCTGGTCGATGCCGATGAGAAGGCCGTGGGGGCTGATGCCCCGGGCGATCTCCATCGAATGCCCTGCTCCACCGAGCGTGCAGTCGCACACGATCTTGCCGTCCTCCAACTGGAGGGCTTCCATGCACTCGGTGAGCATCACAGGGGTGTGCCGGTATTCAGCTGTCAAGATGCCTCAGGCTCCCATAGCGCTGTTCTGCGCCTGTCGTGCGGCCGCCAGCCGCTGCTTGCGCTTGGCGACCAGGTCGTTGAGCACGCCGCCGACGTCCTCGCCCATCAGGAACCGCTCCTTGCGGTCCGGATCCCAGATGGCCAGGTACTCGCCGCTGCCCTCGACCAGCGCCTCCTTGTCGATCTGCGCCAGCTTGCGCAGCTTGGCCGGGACGATGATGCGGCCCGTGCCGTCAAAGGTGGCGGTGGCGGAGTTGGCGTTGACGATGGCCCGCATGCGGCGCTCGTCCGCGTCGGTCTCGTCAAAGCGGCTCTCGCCATTGACCTCGTTGGCGAAGAGCCCCTTCAGGTAGGTGTCGAACTGCTCGGACGTGTAGACCCTCAGCTCGTTGTCAAAGCTCAGCGTGACCACGAGCTCGATCGAGGGCTTGACGTCCTTTGCGTCCGTTCCATCCGAAGTCAGCGACTTGCGGTACTTGGCAGGAAGCATCACGCGGCCCTTGGCGTCAAACGAGTTCTCGAATGAGCCGAGAAAACCCACGGCCGCGCACCCCCTGCCTTGTATCTGTTGCCTGCGCTCCTCCAACATCTCGCGACGCTGTAACAGTACCGCACGTGTTTGACATTTTCAATTTCAAATTTGGGATTTTTTGACATCAGCATGCACATACACCATCAAAAGCGGCACCAGCCGACACGGACCGAGAGCAGCTGGCGCTAAGACGATTCCAATGGTTTGTGGCTTTTTCGAACAGCGGATACAAGATGTTGTGCTGCCGATGCCGGCTGTGGATGTTTCATGAATGCGGGCAACGTCGTTGCCCCAAGGCGATAAAAAGTGGGATGAAGCCATCCCCTCTTGCCACCCGCTGTCCCACAAGCGCCACCGACCCCCGTTTTGCCAGGTAGGTTGCTACATGGATATGCGCGGGGC
>OMWF01000104.1 GCA_900314665.1 uncultured Actinomycetes bacterium | reverse complement strand
CATCGGTGCGGGCCGCTTATCAGGTGGTGCGGTTACGCGTTCGCGCAGCTTACTTGGCCTCAGCCTTGGCAGCTGCTCCGCGCTTCTTGAAGGGGTTGAAGACAACCAGGATGATGCCCATCACCAGGTAGATGAAGATGCCGATAAAGGCGCTATGGGTAAGCGTGCTCACCGACATGGCGGCAGCGGCGTTGCCGCCCGCCAGGGCCTGCAGCCAGTAGGACGAGAGGAACGTGGCGCAGTTCATCAGTGCGATGGTGATAGCGGTAGCCAGACCGACGCGGATCTTGGAGGTATGAATGCCCACGATCTGGAAGGCGGCGGGAAGGATGAAGGCGAAGCCCACGCCCAGCGTGCAGGTGCCGGCGAAGACCATCCACAGCTGACCGCCCTCACCGCCGGCCAGGGAGATGAAGAACGCGCCCAGTGCGCCGCAGAACATGCCCAGCGGAGCGACCCAGCGGCCGATCGCCTTGAAGATGAGGCCGTACACAGCGCCGATGACCATACCCACGATGGTGTACAGGGTCATGGCCTGAGCGGCGATGATAGGAGCGGAGCTAGCGGCGGTGGCGCTTCCGCCCGCGGTCAGGATGTTGCGGACAAAGATGGAGGCGCCCATGAAGACGGGCTGGTTCACGAGGTTCACAAACAGGATGAAGATACCAACGATGAAGCAGGCGATGCCGAGCTTGCCGTGAGCCTCAGCGCTGTCCTTGGAGACGGTCTTGGCGGTGACAGGGGGATCCGGGAGGAACAGCGAGCCGATGACGCCGATGATGCAGATCAGATAGCCAAAGTAGTGGAGCTTCCACCCCATGGCCGCATCGGCGCCAGCCAGCCAGCCACCGGCCTGCTGGAAGATGATGCCGCCCAGGTTGGTGAAAGTGGTATAGAGGCCCATGAAGGTCGCCTGACGGTTGCCGCCATAGATCGCCAGGATGAGGCCCTTGCCAACGGGGTTCATGATGCCGATGCCCACGCCAAAGAGGGCGCGGCAGACAATCAGCGTGGTGAAGTCGGGATTGGGCAGGACCGCCGGCAGGAAGCCGAAGATGGTCATCATCAGGGTGCCAAAGAAAGCCACCCACTTGTACCTGACCTTGTTGCCCACCAGAATACCGGCGATTAAAACGCACGGAACCATGGTGAAGGCGTATGCCTGCGAGAGCAGCGAGACGTTTGCCCCGGTGCTGGCAAACTGGGCGACGATGGACGACATAGCCGGCGTGGTGACCGAGAAGCCCATGCCCATCAACGCGAGCGAGAAGATTCCTATCGCGTTGAGTTTGGTGGGGTCTTTCAACCCGGTGCTTTCAGATGCCATAACTTTCCCCCTCGATGTTCGTGTCGGGTTCAGCGGATAATCCAGGAAAACAAACTGAGGAGCTTCGGCACTGCGGCATAAGCGCGCGAGGGCTATCTCAGCATATAGTCCGGTCACCGCGTCGCCCTATGGACAACGTCACCTTACGCCCGAGCGTTTAGAGTGCATTTCAACATTGAGGTAACGAATTTGACACATTGGTAACGTTAGTAACGTTTTGGTTACGCATATCATCGATTTCCCCACATTTTGTGCATAAAAGCCGGTCTTGTTTTGGGTTTTGTCTCAAAAAACGAAGCAGCTCGGCAGCGCTGCACGACCCAGTGTGCAATGCTTACAGCACGGCTGTTTATGCCGAACATGTTGTGTTGCGTCCGCGGGCATGTCTCGCACTCACATGCCCTGCGGCGCTTGGAGTCGCCACATACTGCGCTATGCGAAGGGACGGGACCATGGCACCCATCTTGCTCACCGACATCGATGAGAACCAAACCGGCATCATCTACGACATCCAAGGCTTCTCGGTCCAAGACGGCCCCGGCATCCGCACCACCGTCTTTGAGAAGGGATGCCCGCTGCGCTGCCCCTGGTGCCACAGCCCCGAGTCCCAGCGCTTTGAGATTCAGCTCTCGTTTCAGCAGGACAAGTGCATCGGCATCGACAAATGCCAGGCGTGCCTGATGCCCGGGGTGTGCCCGGAGCACGCCCTGCATCCAGGCGAGCCCACCACCACCGCCACTGGCGAGGACATCACCTACGTCGAGCTGGACTGGGATGCCTGCACGGAGTGCCTGGCCTGCGCCGCCCCCAACGGCGCCTGCCCCTCTAACGCGCTGATGGAGTGGGGCAAGTCCTATACCGTGGCAGAGGTTGTCGAGCGGGTCTCCCGCGATATTCCCTTCTACAAGCGCTCGGGCGGCGGCGTGACCGTCTCCGGCGGCGAGCCCCTCTCGCAGATCGACTTCACGGTCAACCTGCTGGCCGCGCTTAAGAAGGCAGGCATCCACACCGCCCTCGACACCACCATGTACGCCAGCTGGGACCGAGTCGAGCGCACCATCCCCTACACCGACCTCTACCTGATCGACATCAAGCACATGGATTCGCACGACCATGAGACCGTGGTGGGCGTCCCCAACGAGCAGATCCTGGCCAACACCCTCAAGCTGGCCCAGTCTGGCGCTCATATCCGCGTCCGCGTTCCCACGATTCCCAACTTCAATGACTCCGACAAGAACTTCATCGCACTCGGCGAGTTTGCCAAGAAGCTCGGATCGAGCCTGACTGAGATTCAGGTGCTCCCCTACCACAGCCTGGGCGTGGCCAAGTGGGCCCGCATCAAGCACAAGAACAAGGTGTTTGTCGCCGACAACATCCCCGATGAGCGCGTCGACCACCTGGCAGACCTGCTCAGGGGGATGGACCTCCCGGTCGTCATCCATTAACGGGGAAGGCGGCTCCGATTCCGCCGGCGCTGCCCCACCTGCTAGTCGAGAAAGGACAAGCCATGTACCAAGTCGCACCGATCTCCCCCCGTGTCCAGCGTATCCGCGAGCGCTACCGCACCACCAAGCCCAAAATCGACCTCAACCGCTACAAGCTGGTCACCGAGTTCTACATGGAGCACCCGGACATCACCGGCATCATGAAGCGCGCCAAGAACCTGCGCAATCTCTTTGAGAAAATGCCCACCCCCATCCGCGAGGACGAGCTCATCGTGGGCTTTGCCGCCGAGAGCTTCCGTGGATGCGCCCTCTTCCCCGAGAACTCCTTCTGGTGGTTCCTGGATGAGATCGACACCCTGCCCACGCGCGGGGTTGACCCGTACGACATCGACCAGGAGACCTACGACTACATCAAGAAGACGGGGCACTTCTGGGACAAGAACTGCATGAGCGCCATCATCGACGAGTACCTGCCCGAGGAGTACAAGGAGCTGCTGGGCACCGGCGTCCTCAACTTTGTCGACCACGGCAACACCCAGAACCCCATCGGCCACTTCTGCGGCAATTTTTGGAAGGTCGTCGACACCGGTTTGGGCCCCATTCGCGACGAGGCACGCGCCAAGCGCCGTGAGCTTCTGGACAAGGGCCTTCAGGGCGACGATGGCCGCCGCTACGAGTTCTACCGAGCGGTCGACCTCGTAACCGAGGGCTTGATCATCTACACCAAGCGTTACGCCGCCGAAGCTGCCCGCCAAGCTGCCGAGTGCACCGATCCCGCCCGCAAGGCAGAGCTCGAGCAGATGGCCGACTCGCTCAACTGGATCATGGAGCACGGCGCCCGCACCTACCAGGAAGCCCTGCAGGCCTGCTATCTCTATCAGCTGGGCCTGATTCTCGACGCTCAGCTGCACGGCATCAGCTACGGCCGTCTCGACCAGTACGTAGGCCGCTTTGCCGAGGCGGACATCGCCTCCGGGCGGATCACCAGGGAGCAGGCCCAGGAGCTCACCGACTGCTTCATGCTTAAGATTTCGGAATGCAACAAGGTCTGGTCGGAGCGCGCCACCAAGTCGGGCCCCGGATACACCACGGGCCAGCTCATCACCATCGGCGGTGTCGACAAAGACGGCAACGACGCCAGCAACGTTGTCACCCTGATGGTCATGCAGTCCTCCGCCCGCCTGAAGATCCACCAGCCGCCCGTCATCCTGCGCACCCACAAGGGCACGCCCGACGAGGTCTGGGAGGCCGGCATCGAGTGCACCAAGCAGGTGGGCGGCGTCCCCGCTTTCGAGGCCGACGAGGTCGTCGAGGAGTCCATCATGCGGCGCGGCATCCCCATCGAGGACGCCCGCAACTACTGCCTGATCGGCTGCGTCGAGCCCTGCGTCTGCGGCAGCGACTTTGCCAACTCCGGCGGCGACGGCAACGCCGCTTACACCATCCTGCCGGCAGCCCTGTGGTGCGCCATCAACAACGGCGTCAACCCGTTCCACTTCCCCGGCACGCCCGAGCCCACCAACCACGGGCCCCGCACGGGCTACCTCTACGACATGACCTCCATGGATCAGGTCCTCGACGCCTACCGGACGCAGATGGACTTCTTCACCAAGTGGCAGGTCAACATGATCAACTGCTACGAGTACATCTACAGCTTCCATACTCCGCTGCCTCTGCTGTCTGCCACCATGGACGGCTGCATGGAAAGCGGCCTAGATGTGCTGTGGGGTGGCGCCAAGTACAACGGCGCAGGCAACTCCTCCATTGGACACGGCACCGTGGCCGACTCCCTCAACGTTATCGACCAGGTGTGCTTCAAGACCAAGAAGTACACCACCCGCGAGCTCTACGACGCCCTCATGGCCAACTGGGAGGGCTACGAGGAGATGCACCAGTACATCCTCAACCAGGTGCCTCACTTTGGAAACGGCGACCCCGAGGCCGACAAGTACCTCAAGTTCGTCGCTGACACCTACTCCGAGGGCATCACCCGCGGCACAAGCCCCCGTGGCTGCCACTGGTCCGCAGGCTGCTGGCCGGTGACGCTCAACGTGGTGATGGGCATGTTCAACGCCGCCACTCCCGACGGCCGAAACGCCGGCGCTCCTCTGTCCGATGGCATTTCGCCGGTCCAGGGCATGGACAAGAACGGCCCGCTGGCCACCATCAACTCCATCCTCAAGTTTGATCAGGCCACCTATGCCAACGGCACGCTTTGCAACATGAAGTTCCATCCCACGGCCCTGCAGGGCCAGGGCGGCGACAACAAGCTGCGCCAGGTCATGGAGACCTACTTCGACAACGGCGGCATGGAGCTGCAGATCAACGTCGTGTCCGCCGATACGATGCGCGAGGCCCAGAAGACCCCCGAGAACTACCAGGACCTCGTGGTGCGCGTGGCGGGCTTCTCGGCATACTTTGTCGAGGTGTACAAGGAGGCTCAGGACGACCTCATCCGCCGTACCGAGATGAGCATCTAACAGCCATAACGTTGGCATAAACCGACACCTTTGCGGGGCAGCAGGCGAGAAGAGCCGCTGCCCCGCATCGCGTTTTGGGGCCCCAGCATCTCGCAAACCGTTCGCCCGTCGGCGGCCCCGCGGCCGCCCAGGCAAAGCCCCGCAACCCACCCGGTGCGGCAAAAGCCCAGCGGCTCTGCCGCAGTCGACCGACTAAGCCCCGCTACCCGCCCCGCGAGGCAGGGACGCTGCTGCAAATGTAATAAAACGCGAAGATTTGGGTCCGCGGAGCCGTCCCCATGCTGCAAATGTAACAAAACGCGAAGTTTTTACCGCCCGGGGCCCTGCCACGAGTCAAGTCCGTATTTGTGTGTAAATAGCGCAATCGCCAAACGTCTTCGCTGGTTGGTCCCTATGCGGCCTTCCTCAGGTCCTGCT
>OMWF01000131.1 GCA_900314665.1 uncultured Actinomycetes bacterium | reverse complement strand
CCGCATCAACCAGATGCGCAAGCTCGCGAGCTTTGACCTCGACGACCTGAACGATCGCACATACCTGCTGGTCTCGCTGCTTATTGGGGATGCGGAGGAAAGCGACGCCTAAGCAGGCGATACGGACTCCGTCCGTAGACACTACCAGCCGCGCGTCGGTCATGAGGGCTGTCGAAGACGACTTCCGCAACGGTGCCGACGACGACATCGAACGCTTCGTGAAAGAAGCCCTCGACAACGGGATTCGTTTCACGCCCGATGACATCATCGATATTTCCTATCACGTCTGGGACAAGAATCTGCTGGTCCGCCTCATCTCCACAAGCAAGCCGCGCTTTCTGCAGGAGCACGCCGACATGCTCTCCTTCCGATGGGGGACCGTGGAGCTCGAGTACCACGTGGAGGCGTTCGACCATGAGTACAACGAGGGAAACACCTACTACGTGAACACGCCGGAAGAGGATTGGTAGCAGCCCCCGCCGCGTCCACTGCGCTTTTCTGCCGAGAAGAAGCAGAGCCGCAAATCACGAGGGTTTACGGCTCAAGGAAACAGGCCGGGCACGTCACCATGCCCGGCCTGTTGCTGTTTCTGGTGCGCCCTGAGGGGTTCGAACCCTCGACCTTGGGATTAAAAGTCCCCTGCTCTGCCAACTGAGCTAAGGGCGCAGCGGTGCTATTGTAGCCCATCTTCTCGCCTAATCCGAGAGGCCCGGACTGCTTGTGGGGCGAAGGTTCTACTTCTTAGGCGGCTTGAGTACCCGGTTAAGCAGCTCGGTGAACTTGGTTGCGATCGCGCCTCCGTGCCCCTCAAAGGCCACCACGCCAAACTCGTCAGAGACCAGAAAGACCTCTGCACCCTGTGCCCTGACCTGCTCGGAGGGCACCGGCCGTTCGGCCACCTCGTACCCCAGCGTCTTGGCCAGATCGCGCACGGTGGTCGCTGCAGCGTCGATGAGCTTCCTATCGGTAGCTGCGATAAGGCTGTTATCGGCAGCCAGCCAGACCGTCCCCGGCACAGAGCAGCCAACCACTGCCCCGTCGCGCTCGAGAAGATCCGCCACCGAGAGCGTGGGCGTCTCGCCCAGCGGGCCCACCTCAAAGGTGGTGCGGCCCTCACCGTCCATCTGGATGTGAAGGGTGCCGTTGGGGTTCTCGACCGCATGGTTCTCGAGCACATACTCGAGTCGCGTGCGCATCCACGACTGCATGGGCGACCCCACACCCAGGTCCGCAAGCGACCTCAAGTGGCGCTCGCGCAGCGGCAGGTCGCCGTTTGCCAAGCGCCAGCGCAGGTCCAGACCCTGAGCAGGCACCGTGCGGCCCAGCTCCTCGCGCTGCAGGTTCTCCTCGCTTACCGATGTCACATCCGAATGTGTATCGGACATGAAGCCTCCTTCTCGCACTGCCGTCTTTCGCACCAAGCCTGCAGCTTAGTGGCGGAAGTGGCGATGTCCGGTAAAGACCATCGCGATGCCCAGCTTGTTGGCCAGCTCAATCGACTCGTCGTCGCGGATGGAGCCGCCCGGCTGGATGAGCGCGGTGACGCCTGCATCGGCCACCACCTGCAGCGTGTCCGAGAAGGGCAGGAAGGCGTCGGATGCGGCGACCGCGCCCTGAGCGCGCTCGGCCGCCTCGGTGACGGCGATGCGGGCGGCGTTGACGCGGTTGGGCTGGCCGCCGCCAATGCCCACGGTCTTGTTGTCCTTGGCCAGCAGCACCGCGTTGGACTTGACCGACTTGACGGCCTTCCATGCAAAGAGCAGCTGCGTCATTTCCTCATCGGTGGGCTTGCGCTCGGTGGGCACCGTGAAGGTGGCGGGGTCCTCGGTCACGCCATCGCTCTCCTGCATCAGCAGTCCGCCCTCGACCGCACGGTACTCAACGCCGTGACCTGCGGGGTTGCAGCCGCCGGTAGCAAGCAAGCGGGCGTTTTTCTTCTGGGAGTAGAGCTCCTGCGCCTCTGCCGAGAAGGACGGCGCCACGATGCACTCCACAAACTGCTTGTTGGCAAAGATGTGCTGGCAGACGTCGGCCGTGACCTCGCGGTTAAACGCCAGCACACCGCCGTAGGCAGAGACCGGGTCGCAACCGTAGGCCTTCTCGTAGGCGGTGGCCAGGTCATTGTCCACCGCAATGCCGCACGGGGTGAGGTGCTTGACGCAGACGCACGCCGGCTCCTGGTACTCGCGCACAGCCGCCCACGCAGCGTCCGTGTCCAGGTAGTTGTTGTAGGAGAGCTCCTTGCCCTGCAGCTGCGTGGCGCGCGCCAAGGTGTTGTTGGCAGCTGGATGACCGGGTGCAGCAGGGTACACGTAGAAGGCCGCGTGCTGATGGGGGTTCTCGCCGTAGCGCAGGTCCTGCTTCTTCTCCAAGAAGACGCGGTTGTCCTGTGGGAAGGCGTCAGCGCCCTCAACTTGGCCAGAAAGCCACTGGTAGATGGCATTGTCGTAGGCGCTCGTGGTGCGGAAGACCTCGAGGGCCAGGCGGCGGCGGGTCTCAAGCGTGGTGGCGCCGTTGTGAGCGCGCATCTCGTCAAGGATGGCATCGTAGCTCGCGGGGTCTGTGACCACGGTTACGGACTCGTGGTTCTTGGCGGCGCTGCGCAGCATGGAAGGGCCACCGATGTCGATGTGCTCGATGGCGTCGGCAAAGGTCACGTCCGGCTTGGCCACCGTCTTCTCAAACTGGTAGAGGTTGACCACGACCATGTCAATCATGCCGATGCCGTGCTCTGCTGCGGCCGCCATGTGCTCGGGGTTGTCGCGCTTGGCGAGAAGACCTCCGTGCACCACCGGATGCAGCGTCTTGACGCGCCCGTCCATCATCTCGGGAAAGCCCGTGAGCTCATCGATGGGCTTGACGGTGACGCCCGCCTCTTCAAGCGCTTTGGCGGTCCCGCCGGTCGAGACGATCTCAACGCCAAACTCGTCCTCAAGCGCCTTGGCAAACGCCGCGACGCCGGTCTTATCGGTGACTGAGATGATTGCCCGCTTGATCTGGGGGTTGTCCATGCTGCACGTCTCCTTTGCGATGGTTGAGGACCGCTGTTTACTGAGCATAGCATTCGCGCTCTTCA
The DNA here is from genome assembly GCA_900314665.1 of uncultured Actinomycetes bacterium. Lineage (GTDB taxonomy): Bacteria > Actinomycetota > Coriobacteriia > Coriobacteriales > RUG033 > RUG033. Next base: position 273 of record OMWF01000131.1, on the reverse strand, counting down.
ACGGGTTTGTCCGCGACATATCGAGACTGCGAGCTTTGTCCTTTATCGGCAGGATGCGGGGTCTGCCCTCGTCTACGCACGGCCTGCCGCAGCGGCCGCTGCCTTGACCCGCTCATGACGCACCTGGATGAGCTCCGCCGAGATGGAGACCGCTAGTTCAGCCGGCGTTTTGGCGCCAAACTTGAGGCCGATGGGGGTGTGCGTGGCCTCGAGCTTCTCGCGCGGTATCCCGCGCTGCTCGCACAGCTCAAAGACCCGAGCGTTCTTTACGGG
>OMWF01000069.1 GCA_900314665.1 uncultured Actinomycetes bacterium | reverse complement strand
TTTAAGTATTTTTCAAGAACAGACACCCAGAGCACAGGCGATATTCTCGCCAGCACCCAGCGTCTGCATCCAACGATAAACGAACATCGGAGAGAGGAGAGAGGGCCATGCGGGTTGATGTGAGTGAGATTATCCTCGCCCTTGACGAGACCCACAGCATCACGCAGGCAGCGGACAGGCTCTACATGTCCCGTGCCGGTCTGTCACAGAAGCTGTCCAGCATCGAGGCATCGTACGGCAAGGAGCTCTACGAGCGCACTTCGACCGGGTTGGTCCCCACCAAGGCGGGGCAGATCGTCACCAAGTACGCCCGCAAGGTGAGCCAGCTCGACTCCGCGTTGGCCGCCGAGCTGGCCGCCAACGACGAGCGCTTTGACAGCACCATCGAGGTGGGGATGAGCCTTAATGATGGGGTCGCCCTCCTGCCGGGCCTGGTGGCCCGCTTTCACCTGGCGCATCCAGACGCCCTCGTGCACCTCGACGCCGGCTATGAGCCTGAGCCCATCACTCGGGTCAAGGCGGGCAAGCTCGACTTTGCCCTGGTGGAGAACGCCATGCCCGATGCCGACATGGACAGCGTCACCCTGGGCTACGACGTCCTCATGTTCTGCGCGCCCGACCGCGCGCCTTACAGCACCGCCACCCAGCCCGTCGGCATCCGCACCCTGCTCGAGTGGCCGATGATCATCTACGAGTGGAACTCGGGACGGCATATGGTGGGCAACCGCCACTTCAGGGAGCGCTACGGCATCTCTCTCAACGACCACAACCTAGTCGCGCGCTTCGACACCCACGAGGCCATGCTCAACGGCGTCAAGGCGGGACTTGGCTGGGCATGCGTCCCGCGCTGCGTGGCCATTAACCACCGCCTAGACCCCGGCCTGCTCTGGTTCACCGTGGACACGGACCCCATGCGCTACCCGGTGAGCCTCGTCTGGGAGCGCGACCATGCCGTCTCCACGCTCTCGCTCAAATTCCGGGAGTTTATCGTCGAGAACATCCCCGCCGGCTACTTCAAGGACGATGGCAGCCGTTTCTGACGCAAGGCTTTCATCGCCCGCCCGTCCACCCCCTGGTATCCGCTTATCCGCGCCGAGCGAGACCGGGCGGCGTCATATCGTTTGTCTATATGCCAATTTGGGGTTACCATGCGGAACCGGCCGGCTCTTTTGCCCATCCGGACTAATGAGATGCGCGTCCGTGGGCGTCGTCGCTGAAGGGACAACATTCATATGACCCTGCTAGAACTGCTCGGCCTGCTGCGGAAGCACATCAGGCTCGTGATTGCGCTGCCGATAATTGCCGCAGTCGCATGTGCGGCGGGCACCCTGCTTCTGCCCGATCAGTACACGGCGTCGTCTACCATGTACGTGCTCTCGAGCGACTCAAACAAGGGCGACTCAGGCGTCACCAATACCGATTTGAGCGCCTCTCAGATGCTCACCAACGATGTGGTGAGCATCACAAAGTCCGATCGGGTTAAAGCGCAGGTGGCAAGTAATCTGGGGATGTCCAGCTTGGCTGGGTATTCGCTCGAGGTCGAATCCTCAACCACCACGCGCGTGGTGACAGTTTCAGTGACGGGGGCTAATCCGCAGACCGCAGCGGACATCGCCAATGAGTTTGTGAATGTGGCTCGCCAAACCAGCTCAAACGTCATCGGCAGCCAGGTGGTCAACACCATCGACACCGCCAGCGCACCAATGAGCCCAAGCGGTCCTAAGAGGCCCTTGTACGTGGCCGTGGCCTTTGTTGCGGGGCTGCTGGTCGCCATAATCCTGGTGGTACTTGGGGACATGGTCAACGTTAAGGTGCGTACCGAAAGCGATGTCGAAGATCTTCTCGGCGTGACCGTCATCGGCCATTTTCCAAAGATCAGCTAGGGGGCCACATGTCTAGGCGCAAGAGAAACTCTGAAAACGCGAGCAGAGCGGTGCAGGACGCCGCCAAGTCCCTGCTGGCTAATATTCGCTTCATGAGCATCGATGAGCCCATCCGCACCATCGCCATCACAAGCTCGATACCCAACGAGGGCAAGTCGTTTGTGGCCGCCAGCTTGGCGCAGGCCATTGCCAGCTCTAACCGCTCGGTGCTGCTTGTGGAATGCGATTTGCGCAAACGCTCGCTGGCGGCGCAGCTCAAGCTCCATCCCGAGCACGGTTTGTATTCAGTGCTTGCTGGACGGGTCGACCTCATGGACGCCGTCGCACCCACTCCGCAATCGGGGATGTTCTTCTTGGATGCGGAGCCAAAGCTGCCCAATCCGTCGGACATAGTGGGAAGCAAGCGCTTTGCTAATTTGCTGACGCTCATGGCGCAGAGGTTTCGCTATGTGATTGTGGACACACCGCCTGTAGGCATCTTTGTGGACGCTGCGGTCATTGCCGCTCAGACCGACACCACGCTCTATGTGGTTCGCGAGAATTTTGTAAAGCGCAACGTCATGCAGGGGGCCTTTGACCAGCTGCGCAAGGCCGAAGCCACTATTGGCGGCGTGGTCATGAACTTCTGCGGGGACGGCTCGAGCGACTACTACGGGTACGGCAGCGACTACTACGAGTACTACAGCGGCGGCGGTAAAAAGAGCAAACGCCGCAATGATGACTTTGAGCAGGTAGGCGAGTACCGCCCCTTGCCCCCGATGGAAGACGTGCGCCCTCAGGCCAAGGCGCCCGCCCGCCATTCGGCAGGCTCGCACGCCAGAAACTGATTGGACGGAAGCGCCTGCATGAGGGACATGCACTGCCACATACTCCCAGGCGTCGATGACGGTGCGGCAAACCTGAGGGCCTCGATCTCCATGCTCGACGCTGCGGTTGACGCTGGCGTCGACTGGGTTGTGTGCACCCCTCATGTGCGTCGCCCCTACTTTGACTTCAGCGCGATGAACCGCGCTTATCGCGTCTTCAAGGATGCCGCTGGGCGCCGTTACCCGCGGGTGAGAGTGAGTCTTGGCTGGGAGGTCAATCATCACACCCTCATCCAACTCGGGTTTGAGCGGTGGGCGCCTCTCCTGGGGTTTGAGGGGACGGGCGAGTTTTTGCTGGAGCTTTCGGATCTCGCCACCCCAAGCTCCTTTGACCTTTACGAGCGGAGCATATTTGCTTTGCAGGGGATGGGGTACCGGGTGGTAATTGCGCATCCCGAGCGGTGTCGCGCGATCCAGGAAGACGCCGCGCTTGCAGAAGACCTGGTCCGTATGGGATGCAAGCTCCAGGCGAGTGCCGACTTTGTGGCGGGCGGTCGGCTGGGAACATCAAAAGGACCTGCAAAACGCCTGTTTAAGGCGGGGCTTTACAGCTACATAGCCAGCGATGCGCATACGCCCGAGCATTACCGCCTGTTGAGTAGGGCGATAAAGAAATACGGATCGAAGTTAACCCCTTAGCCTCCGTTGGTGTTGAGGGTCTGCGGTTGGCCGCGGTGCGTCGCTGCTGCGGTGTGGCGGCAAGGATGCTGTTGGGGCTGCCGTTTGTGGTTACGAT